>JAOZSV010000397.1 GCA_029939505.1 Thiotrichaceae bacterium
AGAGTCAGTCGCCTTCTCCCCCGACGGTCGTTACGCGCTGTCTGGCAGTAGGGATAAAACGCTCAAGCTCTGGGAGGTGAGTTCTGGGGCGGAAATTCGCACCTTTGCGGGGCATACCAATTCTGTTTGGTCAGTTGCCTTCTCCCCCGATGGTCGTTACGCGCTGTCTGGCTCAGGAGATGATACGCTCAAGCTCTGGGAGGTCAACACGGGGGCGGAAATTCGCACCTTTGCGGGGCATACCGATTATGTTTGGTCAGTCGCCTTCTCCCCCGACGGTCGTTACGCCTTTTCAGGGAGTTCTGATAGAACGCTGAAAATGTGGGAAACGGGTATCCATATTAACCAACCACCGCAAGCGAATTTTACCTTAAATCCGAGTAGCGGTATCGTGCCGCTGTCCGTTCATTTAGATGCGAATGCGTCGAGTGATGATGGCAGTATTGTGACCTATCAATGGACCAGTTCTGATGGACAAACTGTGGAAGGTGTCACCGCCGACTTGACTTTTTCACAGGCAGGTGCTTATACGATAACCTTGACTGTCACTGATAATGATGGCGCGACGGGAACCCTTTCACAAGATGTCACCGTTGAATTGCCGTCCTTTACTCTGCCCACCGCAGACAGTATGGAAGTTGGGCAAAGTCAGAATCTCGTACCCACCCAAGGCACGGCAGTGAGTTGGCATAGCGCGGATACCGCTCTCGCCAGCGTGGATAATAGTGGTTATGTCAATGCCCTTGCGCCCGGCGATGTACTCATTACCGCGACGGATGCTTATGGACAAACGGCGAGCCTGACTCTGCTTATGACAGCCCCAGTTGTGATTACGCCGCCCCCAGTGATTATCGCACCACCTGATGAAAGCGTTTCCCCAAAACAAGGTCGCGCAATTATCATCGCAGCCAGCGGCGCACATACACAAAACACCTTATTCCCTTACAGCGAAGAATTGAGCAGACGTATGTATCATGTTCTTAACAAGCGTGGTTATGCCCATGAAGACATTGTTTATCTCAATCCAAAAACATGGCAAGACATTGATGGCGATGGTGTCGATGATGGCGTGGTGGATAATGACTTAGCTGATCCCGTTACCGCTTTAGAATCGGCGTTTGACAGTATGACCACTTTGCAAGCAGGACAACAGTTTGTGTTTTATCTGCATGGTCATGGCTTGGCTGATCAACTCAAAATTACCCGCGAATATTGGCTACCTGCCAGTGAACTGCGTCGTTTGATAGACAAAGTACCCGCAAATGTCCAACAAGTGATTATCATTGATAGCTGTTATTCTGGTTCTGTCATAGATGAACTGAGCCAAACGACGGCAAAACGGGTAATTCTGACGAGCGCGGATGCACAAAACACCGCTTGGAATACAGAATATGAGAATTTCTCCGATACCTTAATTAGGCAATTGCGACACGGAGAAGATTTAAGAACGGCGTTTCAAGCCACCGAAGACTTGATGATCTTTAACGCAGATTTATTTGGTTCACAACGCCCCCAATTGGACGCAGATGGAGACGGTGTGCCGAATAGCACTCAAGATATCAGACGTATTGCAGGGGTATTCTTAGGCAAAGAAGGCGTTTCTGCTGGTCCTGCCCCTGAAATCATTGATATTCACCCACCGCTCACACTCGCCACACAGCAAACTGAGGGCATACTCTGGATCAAAACCTCGCCCAGCGGCGACAATATCAGGAATGTACGCGCAATACTGATTCCGCCCAACGTCCAAAGCACTGATTATCAAGGTGAAAATACGGATTTTAGTCGGGAAGAAATAGATATGCCCTATAACGGAGAGCGTTATCAAGCCATCTATACCCATTTTAATCAAGCGGGCAAATGGCGCGTGATGTACCAAGCCCAAAGCGTGGATGGCAGTTGGTCAAATAACGCTTTCGGCGAAGTCCAAGCCAGCGGTACAAATACCATCAGCGCGAGAATGAATCAATCCGCCTATCAAATCGGTGAACATCTGAGTTTTAAACTCGACTTAAACGAAGAGCCGACTCAACCCAGCCCTTATGATATTTATGCGGTGCTTTTATTTCCGCAGGGCAACTTTATAACGATAGCTTATCCGCTAACCATTAGTTTGCCCGGAACCATTCTGCCCTATCGCAAAAATGTGACTGTGTCAGGATCACAGACTTTTCCCATTTTGGACTTAGACTTACCACAAGGGCTTGCCCTGGGTACTTATAGCGGCTGCGGCATAGTTGCCCCAGTCGATAGTGATCCTTGGCAAATGGAAAAATGGATAGATTGGCATTGTCAGGCGTTTGATTTATATTAACAGAAGAAAAACCCAAGTTTTAATACTTTTTTCGGATTTCTAAACTCGTTTAAGGGCAAAAAAAATCTGACAGGTTTGAGGTTTGTGACTTAGGCGAATCAAGAAATCCGATTTTTTCCAAAAATCGGATTTCTAAACTCGTTTAAGGGCAAAAAAAACCTGTCAGGTTTGAGATTTGTGACTTTGGCGAATCAAGAAATCCGATTTTTTCCAAAAATCGGATTTCTA
>JAOZSV010000047.1:0-77 GCA_029939505.1 Thiotrichaceae bacterium
TGTTTCGAGCTTAGAAATCCGATTTTTTGAAAAAATCGCTTAAACCTTGTGTGTTTCGAGCTTAGAAATCCGATTTT
>JAOZSV010000047.1:177-25686 GCA_029939505.1 Thiotrichaceae bacterium
TTGAAAAAATCGCTTAAACCTTGTGTGTTCAGAGTTTTACAAGAACCTCTAAAGTTTTTCTTTAAACATTAGCCTCGAAATGTGAATCTCGAAAACAACTGATATAATATCACTTTAAAAGGAGACTATAAATGCCCAAAATTTTGCTAGTAGAAGATAATGAAATGAATCGCGACATGCTATCCAGACGTTTGAAACGTAAAGGTTTTGATGTCGTGGTTGCTAAAGATGGAGGAGAAGGTGTGAATATGGCACATTTAGAACATCCCGATTTAATTTTGATGGATATGAGCTTACCTGTCAAAGATGGTTGGACGGCAACAAAAGAAATTAAAGAAGCGGAAAAGACTCAAAATACGCCTATTATTGCCCTAACTGCTCATGCGATGTCCGGAGATCGAGAACAAGCGCTTGCTGCGGGTTGTGATGACTATGACACCAAGCCCATAGAATTACCGCGTTTGCTGGGTAAAATTGAAACATTACTTGCACGATAGATAAAAGTAACAGGCTGAGGGACTCATTATGAGTGCTGAAAAAAAGGGCGATTTAGGGACACTTAAAGATGATTTCAGTCATCAAGAAATTAAACTGGTGGACATGGGGCATGATTTATTGACCCCCACCAGCACGATTATTGCCTATACTGAAATCCTCTTAGAATACACAGATAAGCACCTCAAGTGTCCAAATTTTATTTCTGATATTAAAAAAATATTGACCGCCAGCAACCAATTATCAACTTTAATTGTACGCTTGTTTTCTAATAAAGAAACTTTCTGTGGCGTAATTGACTTGGAAGCCTTTACAACCACTGTTCGTCATGATTTACGCAACCCCATCAATATCATTATTGGTTATGCTGAAATGTTGCTTGAAGATATTGAAGAAGAAAATCACCCAGAAGTCTGCACTCATTTGCAAAAAATTCTCTCTTCAGCGCGACGGTTACTGACTTTAATTGGTGATCTCTATTTCTCCAATAATCAATCAAAAAGCGTTTCTAAAGAAAAATTTGAATCTGAATCTATAAATGAGAACGAATATACAGTGCAGCCGCCCACATCATCGTGGAATGTCAGTCTTCAAACCGGTGAAGACACTGTCGATTTAACCACTGGGCAGGCTTTACTCTTAGTTGTCGATGATAAAGAAAATAACCGCGACTTATTATCGCGCCGCTTATATAAAGAAGGATTTAATGTAAAAACCGCTGAAAATGGAAAAGAAGCTCTATTTAAAGTTCATCATCAAAAATTTGATTTAATCCTACTCGACATTATTATGCCAGAGATGGATGGTTTTCAAGTTTTAAAAATCATCAAAAATGAGCCAGAACTGTGGCGTATTCCCGTTATTATGGTTTCGGCTTTAGATGAAATTGACAACATAGTACGCTGTATAGAAATGGGTGCGGAAGATTTTATACACAAACCTTTTAATCAAGTCATCTTAAATGCAAAAATTTCTGCCATACTAGAACGCAAAAGGCTTATAGATCGTGAACGGAACTTTATCAAAAAATTACAAAATGAACAGGAAAAATCAGAAAAATTACTACTGAATATTTTACCACAGCCTATTGCCGAACGTTTAAAAAAGGGCGAACGTACCATTGCAGACTATTTTCCCGAAGTCACCGTGTTATTTTCTGATCTAGTCGGCTTTACAGAACTATCGACCGGTATTTCAGCCTCAACATTAGTAAAAAAGTTAAACCGAATTTTTATCGCCTTTGATAGATTAACTGAAAAGTATGGCTTAGAAAAAATTAAAACCATTGGTGATGCGTATATGCTGGTAGGGGGAGCACCCACGCCGCGTTCTGATCATGCAGAAGCTGTTGCCAATTTAGCCTTAGAAATGCTTAAAACACTTGAAGAATTAAATAAAGGAATGCACGATAATTTTAAAATTCGTATTGGAATCCATACGGGACCAATTGTTGCCGGTGTCATTGGTGAACATAAATTTAACTATGACTTATGGGGAGATACGGTGAATATTGCCAGTCGCATGGAATCGCAAGGCATTCCTGACGGCATACAACTGTCAGAGACAACCTATCAACGCATTAAAAACAAATTTATTTGTGAACGGCGTGGTCCCATTGATGTCAAGGGCAAGGGGAAAATGGTGACTTATCTACTTATGAATCGAAAATGATCAACTTTATCCTGGAAACACACTTATGCTAACACCAGTTATTCTTTCAGGCGGAGTCGGGAGCCGGTTATGGCCATTGTCCCGCGAATCTTACCCGAAACAACTATTAGCTTTAGTTGATCACCAAACGTTATTGCAAAATACAGTGAAACGATTGGAAGGACTTGCAAACCAATCTGCACCGCTTATTGTTTGCAATGAAAATCACCGTTTTTTAGTTGCTGAACAATTACGCAACATCGGTGTATCCGCTGCCCATATTATTCTTGAACCCATAGGGCGCAATACCGCACCCGCCGTCGCAGTAGCCGCATTAACTGCACTGTCGCGTGATTCAGACGCTTTATTATTGGTACTACCTGCCGATCACCTCATTGCGAATGCAGCACTATTCCGCGAAGCCGTCACTACGGGTGTCCCTTTAGCTTCTGCGAATAACCTAGTGACTTTTGGCATTGTACCTAACCGCCCTGAAACCGGCTATGGTTATATTAACGCCACTGATGTGATAGAAGAAAACGCCTTATCAGTCAAACGTTTTGTCGAAAAACCCGATCTGAACACGGCGCAACAGTATATAAACTCAGGCGAATATTACTGGAATAGCGGCATGTTTTTATTCAAAGCATCACAATATCTCAAAGAATTGGAAAATTATGCCCCAGATATTGTGACAACCTGTTGCCAAGCCATTGATAATGCTATAAAAGATAAAGATTTTCTCCGTTTAGACGCAGACGCTTTTAAAGCGTCACCGAGCGATTCAATTGACTATGCCGTCATGGAAAAGACTCATTCCGCCGTTATGATACCGTTAGATGCCGGTTGGAACGATATTGGTGCATGGTCATCATTATGGGAAGTCAGCGAACAGGATAACGAAGGCAATGTAATACTAGGTGATGTGTTAACCGAAAATGTGCATGATAGCTACTTACGTGCGGAACATCGTTTACTCGCCGCAATCGGGGTAGAAAACCTCACGATTATAGAAACCGCCGATGCAGTATTAGTCGCGCATAAAGATCATGTTCAAGAAGTCAAAAAAATCGTCTCCCATCTAAAAGCGGATGAACGCGGTGAAGCGGAATTACATCGTAAAGTTTATCGCCCCTGGGGCAGTTATGAAGGCATCGACGCAGAAACCCGTTTTCAGGTTAAACGTATTACTGTGAATCCGGGTGCAAGTCTGTCTTTACAAAAACACTATCATCGTTCTGAACATTGGATAGTCGTTAAAGGCACAGCGCAAGTGACAAAAGGAGATGAAACCTTTATCATCACGGAAAATCAATCCACTTATATTCCTTTAGGAATCAAACATCGTCTGGAAAATCCGGGCAAATTACCTTTAGAAATTATTGAAGTGCAATCAGGAAGTTATTTAGGAGAAGATGACATTGTCCGTTATGAAGACGCTTATGGACGAGAATAATGGTGAATGATGCTTTGGCAATGGAGTCCAAACCTTCAGATTTGGCAATGGAGTTCAACGCTTTCGCGATGAACAACGTCGAATAAGTTTTTTCGTTTTTAATAACTCACTGATGTTACGCAGGGTGCTTCTAAATTCCACCGATGAAATCGGTGGAATTGAGGTGGTATTCAAATTGGAAGAACCTGCGTCTCTCGTTCCCAAACTCTGTTTGGGAACGAGAGAAAAAATAAAAACTGTTTTCAAATCAAAGCGTTAAAAATGGAGTCCAAAGCTAAAGCGTTGTACTCCATTCGTATTTCAAGGCTGAGTTAACCATTTTTACGCCACACATTCATCACATTAGCCAAATTATCAATCTTTCCCAAAGCTCGACTGAGTTGATCAAGATTATTCGCCTCTAAAGAAAACATCATCTGAACGCGATTATCAGGTTGATTGGTACTTGTATTTGTCGCCAGAATATTAAGGTTTTCATCTGTTACAATGGTACAAATATCACGCAATAACCCCACCCTATCAAAAGCATCAATATGAATATCGACAGGATAGTTTGAAGTTCGCTCTCCATCAGGATGGTTCCACTCGACTTCAATCAAACGCTCATTATTCTCATCTTGCCAACGTAAAGCATTAGGGCAATCGCGGCGATGTATTATCACTCCTCGCCCTTTCGCAATATAACCCACAATGGAATCATAAGCAACGGGAGAACAACACTGAGCCGTTTGAGTCAACAAACCACCCACACCTTGAATCTGAATACCACTGGTATAATCAGATTTAGCAACGATTGGAAGCGACTTCTTTTTTGGAAAGACTTGCTCCTTAAAAGTCTCTGCAATTTGAATAACTGTCGTATCGCCCCTTCCTATTGAAGCTAACAACTCATCTACAGATTTAAAGCACAAAGTCTGCGCAAATTGTTCAAATTTGCCATTTTTTATATTGAATCGCCGTAATACACGTTCTAATAAGATTCGCCCTTCAATGATATTTTTTTGAATATCCTGTTTTTTAAACCATTGCCTCACCTTAGCGCGAGCCTTAGACGTTTTCATGTAGCCCGCTTGTTGAATCATCCAATCACGGCTCGGCTTATCCTCTTTAGAACTCAGGATTTCAACCATATCCCCACTTTTAAGGGTATAAGTCAGCGGTACAATACGACTATTGATTTTAGCACCACGACAACGATGCCCTAACTGAGTATGAATATGATAAGCAAAATCCAATGGGGTTGCACCCTGTGGCAACTCTATAATTTGAGCTTGAGGAGAAAGCGCATAAACCTGATCTTCAAAGATTTCAGATTTAAAACGATCAATAAAATCGCCCACATCCCCATCTTCATCTTTCCATTGTAAAATTCTGCGAAGCCAAGTGATTCTTTGTTCAAAATCTTTATCGTGCTGAGTCCCATTCTCCTTATAACGCCAATGCGAAGCCACTCCTAATTCTGCATGGTGGTGCATAGCATGAGTACGAATTTGTACTTCAAAAATCTTCTGTTCATGACCAATCACAGCAGTATGCAAAGATTGATAACTATTCGCTTTTGGGTTAGCAATATAATCATCAAACTCATTACGCAACGGTTGCCATTTATTATGAATAATACCCAATGCCGTATAACATTCATTCACATTATTAACCAATACACGCATCGCACGGACATCAAAAATTTGATCAAAATCAAGCCCTTTACGCTGCATTTTGTGCCAAATACTATAAATGTGCTTTGGACGACCAGAAACTTCTGCCTTAATACCTGCCTGAAGAAGTGCTTTAGACAAATATTCTACAAGTTGCTGAATATACTTCTCCCTATCAACACGCCGCTCATCAAGAAATTTGGCCATTTTTTTATAAACTTCTGGCTCCAAATAACGCAATGACAAATCTTCAAGTTCCCACTTAATTTGCCAAATACCCAGACGATTAGCGAGGGGGGCAAACAATTCCAAAGTTTCACGCGCAACGCGCCGTTGTTTATCCTTTGGCTGACAATGCAAAACGCGCATATTATCCAAGCGATCAGCTAACTTAATAAGAACAACTCGCACATCTTCAGCCATCGCCAGTAGCATCTTACGCAAACGTTCCCTTTGATGTTTTGCATTGATGATTTTATGTGAATTATCGTTAAGTTCCTCAATCAACTTCATCTTAGTAACGCCATCAACCAAGCGCACTACGATGTCGCCAAAACGTTTTTGAATATCAAAAAGCATTTGCTTATCAAGGGCAACATCATGCAAAATGGCAGCCACCAAAACATCCGTATCCATACCTAATTGTGCCAATATATCAGCCACAGTGATAACATGAAGAAGATAAGGTTCACCAGAAGCACCTTTTTGAGATTGATGTACCTCTTGCGCCAAAAGACAAGCGTCAATTATGGTTTGCTGTTCAATTTGAGGGCGATCTTTGGCAATGCGTTCCACCCAAGCCTGAATATTTAGGCTATTATCCTCATTCGATATTGAAGGAAAAAAATGTGTGCTACTGATCATAAAATTCAATTATTCATTATAAAACCAAAATTCTAACTTTTTTAACTTCGTCTCGAAATCAGCTCTCCGTTATGAGTGATGGAAATTGTACAAATATTGCATAAGTCATTTATTGATTTTATAATAGGCATAAAAAGACAATTTTCGAGCTTCAAGTTGCTAAAAAAACTTGAACCTCCATTTTATTTTTTTAGTCAAACAACACCTATCCCACTAATACTTAACCCAAACACAATTCGAGGCTAAAGTTTTTTTAACGAAAAAACTTTAGCCTCGAAAACTACAAGGATTATTTATAAACTGATGTTACGCACTATGTTTCCAAGATGTTTAAGAAATCCTTGAAAAAAAATCGAATTTCTAAGAAACGATGTTTAAGAAATCCGATTTTGGAAAAAATCGGATTTCTAAGCTCGAATAGAATAGCTTTGCGTAACATTAGTTATAAAAAAGGATAATCATTCGCTCTTCTGTTTATTAACTCTTTGATTTATAATTTTTTTTATCAAAAAACAATCCTTGTAGTGATGTGCATAAATTTTTAGAAATTTTATTCGCCGTTCAGAAACAGAACCCCGATTATTTATGCACAGGTATTTAATTAAATAGATGGGTTCATTTTATAGTGAACAGATTTACAAAGCAATCAAATTTATGGACAATTAAAAATTAATAAACTAAACTTCAATGAACCTATCCCACTATTCAAAAATGCAGAATAATGAATAAAAATAGATAATGAATAAAAATAGTTGGTTTTTTGAGCGCGGGGTTTAAGAAATCCGATTTTTCCAAAAATCGGATTTCTAAGCTCAAAAACGAATAGTGGGATAGGTTCATATAAACTTCCACATTCATTTTGAGGCTAAAGTGTTTTTTAAAGAAAAAACTTTAGCCTCGAAGAACTTTAAGTTTCTCGAAAGAACTCTGAAAAAGGGCTTTGATAACCCAATAACTAATCATTGACAATTCACTCAAAATGAAGAAGAAAGAAAATAAAGGAAAAGAACGTAATAAGAAAGCACTTGCCGACTTTCAGCGTTACTTTGATAGGATTGCGGACAGTTTACAAGATAGAGTCAGTGAATATATGCAAATGAAAAAATATATTCGGATTTATGAGGAATCCAATAAACTTTTGAGTATGGATAAAATTATTAATACCGCCGCTGGGAGTATTTATGAAATTAATATTGACAAAAAAGTGAATATTGACATGATGAAACAGCTTATACAGTCATTAGCTGGAAAAAACAAGCGGTTAAGAACCTTTATACAAAAACAACCACAATCACTACAACTCAAATTACTGGCTCAAGTCTATAAAAACACCCTCAAAATCACCAACCATCTTCAACAAATCAATAAAAATGTGGCTAGAATTAACGAATTAATTCCTGTTATCAAGGCGATCCTTAAATTACCAGATAAAGAGGATAATTTTGAGAGCGATCCGATTCTCATAGGAATTAGCAACGCTCTAGCCGCTAGTATTGATGAACCATGTCTTGATGAGATCAAAGCGATATTAATAAAAGAAAAAACTGATCCGTCTAAATACACTGCTAAATTGAACTTTGAAGAGATAAACGATGTCAGCGATAAAATAATTGGATTATTAAATGACAAATTATTAGTCGCAATTGGTGTTTCCGAATTTCTCATCGCCGGTGTTGACGATGATGGGGCTAATGATGTCCCTGCTGAGAACAGAATGCCTGAAGAATTGCGAGTATTATTTCTCGCTTCTACTATATTAGATATTCTTCAGAAACTAAAAGAATTAAAAAATGCCATTAAAATTATCTTTAATAGCATCAAACTTCACTTACAAATTATGCAAAGTGAAAAATTGGGAAACCAATATAAATCTCTTTTAAAAAGTGGTGATAATAGTCTGCACGGGCTTATTTCAACAACAGTCCCTAATGCTTTAAACAGACTAAAAAAAATGATTATTGAAATCATACCCTGTTTAGATGCCTTTGAACTCAAGTTAAAATTAGACGCGCTTGATCTTGATACCGTGATAAAAATGACATACGGTTTAATCTACGATAAAACCAACAAAATATGGGAAAACCCCTATAATAATTAAGTGAATTAGAATTAGAACTTGGAGTTCGAGGTTTGAGTTTTTTGAAGAAAAACTCAAACCTCGAAAACGCTTTAGCTTTGGACTTAATTTGGAAAAACCTCAGAGGTTTTCAAAACCTCTGAGGTTTGAATCCAACTATTTTTCTGAACATCTCTATATTTGAAAACTTTCGCATCAAACTAAAAAATGGATATTATTTACCTAAAAGCACTAAAAATAGACACCATCGTCGGTATCTTTGAATGGGAACGACAAATCAAACAAATAGTCGTACTTGATTTAGAAATGGCAACAGATATTCAAAAAGCCGCCTCAACCGACAGTATTGAAGATACCCTTGACTACAAAGCGGTTGCCAAACGCCTAATTGATTTTGTCAGCCATAGTGAATTTCAACTCGTAGAAACATTAGCAGAACGAATTACAGAAATCGTTTTAACGGAATTTTCAGTACCTTGGGTACGTCTCCAATTAAACAAATCAGGCGCAATACGTGGAGCGCAAGAGGTTGGTATTATTATTGAGCGAGGGAAAAAATAAACATCATGGCACGAATTTACATCAGCATAGGCAGTAATATTCAGCCGCAACGCTATATCAAAACGGGTTTAGCTGAACTGCGGGCACATTTTGGAAAACTCCTTTTATCCTCCACATATTTAACTGAAGCGATTGGTTTTAAAGGGGACAATTTTTATAATTTAGTGGCTGGATTTGACAGCAATGAAGAAATATATCATATCATCCACACATTGCGTGCCATTGAAAAAAACAATGATCGTCAACGCACAAACAACCGTTTTAGTGCCCGCACCTTAGATATAGATTTATTACTTTATGATGACTTAATTCTTGAAAACGAAGACATAAAAATCCCACGCGACGAGATTATAAAATATGCCTTTGTTCTTTTACCCCTAGCTGAAATTGCACCAACACTTAAACACCCTATCACGGGAAAATCTTATGCTGAATTATGGCAAACCTTTGATAAAAAAGGGCAGATTTTGAAAAAAATTCATCTCAATGATCAAGTTTTTAAAGATTGATTTTTTTGTCATTAGAAATCCGATTTTTGGAAAAAATCGGATTTCTAAAAAATCCTTTGACGAAGAAGTAGAGTGGGCAACGTTTTTTCCTTGCCCACCTGCCTCATTAAAAAGTTCAGTCGATTTCCATATTTAGTATAGAAATCCGATTTTTGGAAAAAATCGGATTTCTAAATCTAATACCTTCGCCAAACACTTGAGTATTAAGCTCAACTATTTAAAAAACGCTTTAAAATCAATGATATTTAAAATCAGCTCAATTGAGTTCAAAAATACGGTAAGTATTTGAAATTTAACCAATATGGCATAATAACCTTATTATTTAGTAGGTGAATTGGCGAAGGTATTGTAAATCCTTTCGAGGTTTTTTCAAAAAACTCTCGAATTCTAAAAAATCCTTTGACGAAGACATGACATCAAAACAATGAAAAAAAAAGCGAAAAAAAAACACGATACTATAACAACAAATGATTTTACAATTTCCTTGGCTGACACAGAGCAAACTAATCCTGCCGCCGCCGATTTATTGCATCTCTGTGCTTTCCTTTGCACAGAAAATATTCCAGAAGAAATTTTAAAAGAAGGGATTAAAGATTTGGAAGGGCATTTTGAACGCATTTATAACGAAGCCACTGCTTATGATGAAACTCTAAAAGCCGCCTATCACACAAAATTTCTGCGCTATAATCCAGAACGCAAAATGATGACAATGAACCGCTCTATACAAGAGCTTTTGAGAAAAAGCCTCTCAAAAACAGAACAGCGGATTTGGGCAGAAAAAGCAGTACGAGCCGTCAACAATGTCTTTCCTAAAGTCGAATTTACAAACTGGTCACAATGTCAACGTCTATTAAAATGCGCCAAAAACTGTGCGGAATGGGTTATAAAATGGGAATTAATGTTTGAAGAAGCCGCCAATTTACTCACAGTCACGGCAAATTACTTACATGAAAATGGCCAATACGCACACGCAAGACCACTCTATGAACGGGCATTAATCATTCGTGTAGAAGTACTCGGTAAAACACATCTAAAAGTAGCAGAAAGCCTTAACGATCTCGCCAGTTTATATCATATTCAAGGCAAATACCCACAAGCCAAACCACTCTACGACAGAGCGGTGGAAATTGTAGAAATCCTCTTAAACGAAAAACACCCTGACACAAAAGAATTACACAAAAGAAGGGCAACCAGCTTCAACAACCTAGGCAGCCTACATAAAGCACAAAAAAAGTTTGAAGAAGCCAAACCCTACTACGAAAAAGCCCTCAAAATTTTAGAAGAAGTCTTATGTGAAAAAAACGCAAACCTCGCCGCAACACTCAATAATTTTGCGGGCTTATATGAAGCACAAGGTAAATATGACACAGCCAAGCCAATGTACGAAAGAGCATTAGACATCTGGAATCAAGTTGGAGATGATCATCCCAATATCTCAGCAACCATCAACAATCTTGGTGGACTCTATAAAGCCATGGGAGAAGATGACAAAGTTAAGCCATTATTAGAACAGGCATTGGCTATTCGTAAACAAGCACTAGGCGAAGATCACCCCGATGTCGCCATCAGCCTCAATAATCTCGCAGAATTTTACAAATCCATCGGAGACTATGCCCAAGCAAAACCCATGTACGAACGGGCATTGAAAATATTAAAAGAAACCTTTGACTCAAACCATCCACACCTCAATATGTGTTCAAAAAACTACAAACACATACGCTATTTGATGAAAAAGTCCAAGTCCAAAAAACACCAATCAAAGCGTCGTAAATAACGTTTTTCTGGAGAAAACGGAAAGAAACGGCCAGTTTTTTGAAAAAACTTGGTTTCTAAACGTTTTTCTGGAAAGGTTCTTGCAAAATTCTGAACACACGAGGTTTAAGAAATCCGATTTTTTTTTCAAAAATCGGATTTCTTAAATCAGGTTTCTTAACTCGAAAAAGCGAGTTTTGCAAGAGGCTATGGAGAAAAAGGAGAAAAAAAATGTCCCTACGCATCGGCGTTGATTTAGGCGGCACGAAAATCGAAGTCATTGCCCTTAATAACCAAGGTGAAACGTTAGCCCGTGAACGTCTTCTCACACCTCAAGGGAATTATGCAACTACCGTTCAAACCGTAGCTGATTTAGTTCACAGCATTGAACAACGTTTAGGTACTCAAGGCACTGTCGGCATTGCCATGCCAGGCGCGTTATCGCCGGCAACTGGACTAATCAAAAACGCCAACTCCATCTGTTTAATTGGACAACCCCTCGATCATGACCTCAGTGCAGCCTTGCACCGCCCCATTAAATTAAGCAATGATGCCAATTGCTTTGCACTATCTGAAGCGGTGGACGGTGCAGCGGCGGGGGCAGAAGTCGTCTTTGGCGTGATTATCGGAACGGGTACAGGCGGGGGCATTGCCATTAATAAACAAGTGTTAACTGGCATCAATGGCATTGCCGGAGAATGGGGACATAATCCTTTACCCTGGCCTCAAACAGAAGAATTACCAGGGCAGCCCTGTTACTGTGGCAAACAGGGCTGCATAGAAACCTTCTTATCGGGGCCAGGAATGGCGCGTGACTATCAAACGAATACAGGACAAACACTTTCACCGCCTGACATTCTCGCCTTAGCCGAAACGGGGGACGATACGGCCAAAGCCTGTTTATCACGCTATACAGACCGCCTAGCACGAGGATTATCCAGTATAATCAATGTGTTAGATCCAAATGTCATTGTATTAGGCGGAGGCATGTCAAATATTGCCCAATTGTATATCCAAGTACCCCACTTATGGGAACAGTATGTCTTTTCGGATCGCGTCAATACGGTATTAAAACCGGCAAAATATGGGGATTCAAGTGGAGTACGGGGGGCGGCGTGGTTATGGCCCATTTAAGGCTAAAGCTTTCGCTTGAGCCATAACTTAACGGCACGAGCAACGCTCACCAATTGGCGAAGAACGGGCAAACGATAAAACCAATGCCGCTCCTCATAGATATCACTCAAAGAAGGTCGCTGAAAACCCAAAACAGGTGTCGCAATCAAAGTAATAACCTCCGGGTTTTGTTGCCGGAAAGTCGAATAAGCACCATCGACGTGCATCGCCCCCCCATCTGGATGACCGCCAGGTCGAGACAAAATTTCCTCAAAAAAATGGACTAAACGCTCAATAACACTTCCATTTATAGCTAAGAAATGGGTTGTCCTCAATGTTTGTGAAAATGCTTGAAAACTTGTTGTCGTTGGTTTAACCGTCTCTACATGTCCCAAATAGAGCATATCCCACTCCAATTGCTGGAGTTCAGTCGTCAGGGCTTGCTGATTCTTGATAAACCGGTTATTGAATGACAGATCATCCTCCATAATAAGCACATTATTCAAACCCTGCTCTTTAGCTTGCCTAAGTATAGCCAAATGACTCAAAAAACAGCCCCTAGCACCGACGCTCGGAAATTCGCCTCGTTCAGTCTTTTTTACCGCAGGAAAAATTTCAACTTTGTCGGAAGGCAAGAATATCCCCACTTTTTCCAATTCTCGCCTCATAGCGCTATAACGATCTCGCCTTTCCGGCAAATTAATAATATAAGACTTATCAAAAAAGTCAATAAATGAGGGCATTTTGCATCCTATATTTTAGAACATAACGTGCATAAAATAACTTGCACATTTAGAAACGGCCAGTTTCTTGAATAAACTTGGTTTTCGAGGTTTGAGTTTTTTGAAGAAAAACTCAAACCTCGAAATGACTCCACAAATCATTTAGGCTCACTATAGCACTTAGCTGCGCCTTGTTAGCTGCTCCGCCAGCGAAGAATTATCAAAATCATAGCCAAAAATCTCAATATCCTTTTGATAGACATTAGCAACGATTTCTCTTGTTTCGTCCGTATAATAAGTTCTGTAATCCTTACGCCTGTTTGTCCCTTTGTTTTTGTGCTTCAAGTTGACAGAAATATCAAGCCTATTCTTGATATAATTAAAATCTTCTGCGAGATTTTCGTATAAACCAACAAAATCCACTCTCGGTTGAACACCCTCAAAATCACAAACAAACCTATACTGAGGCATAAACAACTGAGGCATAGACAACTGAGGAGGCATAAAAAGTGTTGCTTCGATATTTTCTTTGAGTCCTCGCCTGACGAAATCTTCAAAGTCATGATATTCGGAAGAAAATTTCTCGCCAATTATCTTACTTTTTTTAGACATACCCCCTTCTAATAAGCGATGATAAGCAGCAACCAAACGATCCCAAGGATTGCGAACAAATGCAAATTTGAAATAGGTCTCGAACTCATATTGACTGAAGATGATCTGATATCTGTTAATAGTTGCATGACCACCAGCCAAATTACCAAACAAAGCTCTGGAGACAGATACACCCGCGGTCTTTGGGATATGTATGAATATACATTTATTCTCATCAAATGGTTTGAATGAGTATACTGATGACGTTTCAACAGTTCGCATATTTTGAAGAGAGTTATAAAAATTAGGTTGCACTATCCTAACAATAGAACGACGAATATTGTACGGAAATAACCACAAAATAGATTTGGCTCGTTTCATTTTCATTATTGTTCCATCCTGATTCTTTGGTGACCTCAGTTAATTTAAACCGTAATCGTCAATAGATTAATCCTACTTTGTTAAATTATTATTAAATCATTGATTTTATTAGATTTATAAATTTAACCTATTTAAACAAATCATAAAAATCAATGAGTTAATTTGAATCTAACAAAGTAGAATTAAGTATTGAACCATAAGTTTTGATGTTTTTTAGCCTCGAATGCTTTAGCCTTTATTCGAGGTAAAAAACCAAGTTTTTTCAAGAAACTTGGTTTCTCATCATTATATCTATATAAGTTATTTTGGTTTCATTCCTAAATATATAGCATTTCCCTTTTGAGTTAAATACATCTCTTGTAGGTGCAATCCTTTATGGTTGCCTTTTTTTGTATTTCACCAAAACGAAAAACGCTATAGCGGCTGGCTCTTTTAAGCCAAGTTTTATTCTCGACTAATCGGAAACTTTCAAAGGAGGAATCTCTTCGGAAACACTTTTTACGCAGCCATTATAGTCGTAGCCCCAACAGACTGGCGTGTTGTCCGTTTGAATAGCACAGGTATGGAACAATCCGGCACTGACATAAGAGAAACTACCGCTGGGTGGTTCTGCTTGACCATCACTATTATTACCCCAACAAATGATGCTGTCATCTTCAACTCGAATTCCGCAAGTGTACCACTTGCCTGCACTCACTTGGGAAAAGAGATCATTTGGAGATTTCGTTTGACCATTATCGTCTAAACCCCAACAAACCACCGTCTGATCGGGTCTGATTCCACAAGTATGCCACCCCATCTTAGCCGCACTGATTTGAGAAAAAGTACCACTTGGAGGCATTGTTTGACCATACCGGTTATTACCCCAACAAGTTACCGTCTGATCGGTTTTGAGGGCACAATTGTGCCAGCGACCAACACTCACTTGAGAAAAAGTGCCGCTTGGAGGGATAGTTTGACCATAATCAGGTACATTTTTTCCACCCCAGCATTCTATAGTGCCGTCTGTATGAAGTCCACAGGAATGATATGTGCCTACACTGACTTGTGAAAAAGTACCGCTTGGATACTTAGATAGACCATATTTTGGACCACCCCAGCATACCAAGGTGTTGTCATTATGAATTCCACAACTATCACGATAGCCCACACTGATCTGGGAAAGTGTGTCCTGGGTTGCAGAAAATTTTCCAATACACGTTACCGTATCGTCGCTCTTGATTCCACAAGTAATACCAGAACCGACATCCAAAACGGCTGCTGAGACGACTTGATAGGACAATATTAAGCTGTTAAACATCAACAAAAGTGGCCAAGATAATCTCACGTTATTCATCAGTTAATTTCCTCATTTTACCAAAACGAAAATACAGGATAGAAAAACCCCGTTTTTCATTATCGCAAAAAAAACGGGGTTGATTTTCATAATTGTACGAAGTAAGGAACGAGCATGAAATAAACTCTCCAACTAGACCTGACAGGTTTCCAAAACCTGTCAGGTCTGATTCAACATTGTGGAACTTATTTCATGCACGTTCATTAAGGAGTCTTTTATTTCACCGCATCGCCATGGCTACAATCAGGCCAAGCAATACCTTTGACTTGATTGTAAACGGTGGCCATTTCTCCCCTCGTCGTCATCTCGCACGTTTGTACATTTATAACACCATAAGCCAAATTCTTTTTTTCTTCAAACACAAATGCCAAGGTATTATTCGGTAATGTTTCAAGGGCATTCACTTTGCTTTTTAATGAACCCATCAGTTCAGGACAGACAAAATTGACATCATTTCTACTTTTATCATAAGCCCACAATCGACTTCCTTGTTCAAGGTTTTCCACAGCATAGAGTATAGTACCTTCTTTGTTCCAAGTAACATCCTCAAGTTTGAGGTCTCCAGTGTAGGGGATAATCACTTTTCCGGGCAGTTTAAGTTCATTATTTTCGCCTTTATCTACTTTGAATAACCCAGCACCCTGCGCCCATCCCCACAAACTACCGTCTGAATGAAAAGAGAGTGCTTCAATGTTTGCAAAACCTATTTTTCCAATCTCAGTTATAACCTGAGCACCATTACGAACTTTGTAAAGACTGCCCTCCACAGAAGCGGCATAAAGTTGGTTGTTAAAAGGATCAATGTCAAGGGCATCAATATTGTGGTTTTCATCCAATCGACTACGGACATGAACGTCCAAACTTCCCGTGTTGATGTTAATAATGAAAAATTGAGTTTCCTTCTCATTATTATGGACACCATAAAGCAGACAGGCTGGTTCAGATGATTTTGCAATTAAGCCTCGCGGGGTAAATGTTTGACCATATGGGTCATATCCCCAACAGACGACGGTGTTGTTGGTTCTAACCCCACACGCATAAGACATTCCGGTTTCCAAAATTTGGGAAAACGTGTGACTTGGGGAGGTCGTACAGATATAGTCATTGCACGATCTTGTTCCAGGAATGGAACAACGACAGGTACTGTTTGGAATTCTGAATCCTTCGTTGATACCCGGATCAACATTACCAAAACAGGCCACTGTATTGTCGGTTTTAAGCCCACAACGCATATATCCCCCACCAAGCATTTGGGAATATAAAATGTCACGATGGGGATGATGGTTCCCAAAACCACCCCAACATTCCATCTTATGATCAGGTCGAATTCCACAACTGTGATCTAGACCAGTAGCGACTTGAGAAAATTCGCCGCTTAGGGGTATGGACTGACTGTTACCTAGCCTACCTGCCAAACATGGGGGGTCTGAAAGATGGCTCCCCCAACATGACACGGTGTGGTTAGTACGAACTCCACAGGTGTGTCGCCCACCTGCACTGACTTGCAAAAATGTACCACTTGGGGGATCGGCTTGACCCAAAGTTTTAACGTGTTTCCACTCATTCAAATAGGGATCTTTTTCAGGATGCCAATAGGGATTGTTGCTACCCCAACAAGCCAGCGTGTTGTCCGTTTTAACCCCACAGTTGTGCCAGAAACCTGCACTAATTTGTAAAAAGGTATCGCTCGGTGGTGTTGCTTGACCCTCCTCGTTTAAACCCCAACATGCAACCGTTTTATCAGTACGGATACCACAACTGTGATATCTGCCCACAGTCACTTGTAAAAAAGTACCACTCGGTGGCATAGCCTGATCTTCCTTACCTTTCTTGTTTAAACCCCAGCAGACGATAGTGTTGTCAGCTTGGATAACGCAGGGATGACCGAAAGCCGCTGAACAAGTGGCTACACTTCCCATAAATAAATAAGACAATATTAAGAGATTAAAAGTCAATAAAGTTCGTTTAGAAAACTTCAAAACAAAATTTTTCATAAAATTCCTCCAATCAGTACCATGAGCCTTTACAAATTGTAAGTAATTGATTTTATTGTAATTAAATTAAATAATGCTTAATAACTGAAGTGACGCAATTCAAAAGGGCGAACTGTTCGCCCCGACGACTACCGTTTTGCATTGCTCAGAATAGCACTGCGCCTTGTTAGCTGATTCGCCAGCGAAGAATTGTCAAAATCATAGCCAAAAATCTCAATATCCTTTTGATAGACATTAGCAACGATTTCTCTTGTTTCATCTGTATAATAGTCTCTATAATCCTTCTTTCTATTTGACGTTTTGTTCTGGTGCTTCAAGTTGACAGAAATATCAAGCCTGTTCTTGATATAATTAAAATCTTCTCTGAGATTTTCGTATAAACCAACAAAATCCACTCTCGGTTGAACAGTCCCAAAATCACAAACAAACCTATACTGAGGTATAAAATGTGTTGCTTCGATATTTTCTTTGAGCCCTCGCCTGACGAAATCTTCAAAGTCATGATATGCGGAAAGATGTTTCTCAGCAAATATCCTATCGGATTTATTACCCCCCCCTTCTTTGAGGTAATGAAAAGCAGAAACAAGACGATCCCAAGGATTGCGAACAAAGGTGAATTTGAAATAGGTATCAAACTCATATTGACTGAAGATGATCTGACATCTGTTAATACTTGCATGACCACCAGACAAATTACCAAACAAAGCTCTGGAGATAGATACACCCGCGCTCTTTGGGATATGTACGAATATACATTTATTCTCATCAAATGGTTTGAATGAGTGTACTGATGACGTTTCAACCGTTCGCATATTTTGAAGAGAGTTATAAAAATTAGGTCGCACCGTCCTAACAATCAAACGACGAATACTGTACGGAAATAACCACAAAATAGATTTTGCTCGTTTCATTTTCATCCTGTTCCATCCTGATTCTTTGGTGACATCAGTTAATTTAAACCGTAATCGTCATATAGATTACTACTTTGTTTTTACACCACTACTATGACCTAACAGATTTGCATTTTTTTGATCGCAAGTCGTTCCTATATGAAAATATCTTTTGACATGGTGTTTAAAGTCACTCTTTTTTCGCTTAATTGAATATGAGAGTTTTTCAGTTAAGGTATAAGGTTGAAGCAACTGTGCTACCCACGCCGAACCTAATAACCTTTCTTTTAATAAGGGATAGGTATCAGCCAATTCATTGACTATCTGATTAAGTCTCGGCTCACACCGTATAGCAGAAGGGACATGATAATGACAAAAAAATGGCAAATCGTTTGGTAGCGGCATTTGACCGACTTGATAATTAAAACGATCTTCTAGCACATTAACCGTTAAATTCAAGCGGGCAACGGCTATAGGCAAAGCAAGTTGGTCCAACCAAGGATATTTATTCGTTATAGAAGCCTCTGCGTCAATCTTTCGACAACTGTCTTCCCATATTTCCGCAAAACCCAAGCCATTTTGTACCGCAATGACACCCGCATTAAAATAAGGCAACATCAATTCATCAGTTCCAAGAGAGATAACCTGCCACTGTGGTAATGGTAGATTAAACAAATCATATATCTGTTGCCATCGCTTGACATCACGGGTAAATAATATAGTGCTTGGTACCGCACTAAAGGGCGCGTCAAAAATTCCTTTTATCTTCCTGGCGGTGTTTTGGGCTGTTCCAAAGATTGAAGAAGGGTTAGGGGGAATGCTATCAGGGGAAAATTCCCGTGAACATAAAATATCGCTGTCTAAAAAAATCAGTTTATCCGCCGGCGTGTCTATACCTAAACAAGCAAATTTGTTGCCTATGGGATAATTTTCATTAATCCGGTTAGTGATTGGCACAGAACGCACACCTAAACTGTGCATAAAAGCCAGCGTATCCGCAGAAACTGTACCCCATCTGGCGGCGGGTTGTGGGAGAGCGGCGACACATTCATAATCACAACGTAAATAATGCTTTAATGAGGCAGCGAGGAGCATAGATTTAAGTTCCAAACCGCCTTCTTGACAAACAAAAATGAAGCAGTATTTCATAATTTGTTACTCTCTGGCACTGATGTCATCTAATGGGGTTGCATTAAAGTTTAGCTATTTAAGTTTAGATTGCACCGATTAATTTCGCAATATCATTGTAAACATCGCCTTTCTGGACAGCAAGTATATCATTTCCAGACCATTTGGAGGCACCAGAATCTAAAGAGTAAAGTCGCATTCTGAATTTTGATTTAGGAATATCAAAGAACTGGTAGCCCAGTTTTGAAAGCCTATTAACAACAGGTTGCTCGAAGAATGTTATGCTGTAATCATTAAGCTCAAAGAGAATCGCATCAGGTTGATTCGTTTCAAAAAATTCTGAAGCCCCTTTAATAATCTCAGCCTCAAAACCCTCGACATCAATCTTCACCAATCGAATGGGAAGCAAATTGAGTTGCGCGAGATATTCTGTGGCATTTTCAACCAAAACCGGGACAGTCTGCCCTTCACGAGAGTCAACTTTACAGAATGTTCCTTCTCCACTATTGCTGTCAGGAACCCATAAATCCTTAGATTCTTTCTTATCGCCCAGTGCAATGTTATGAACGACAACATTTGAATAGCCATTTTTTTCTAACGACTTGTGTATTAAATCTACCATGAATGGCTGCGGCTCAAAGGCATGAACTATACCACTCGCGCCTATAAGCTGTCGTGAATAGATACTATTGTGTCCATTATTGGCTCCAATATCAAGCACGGTATCTCCTGGACGGAGAATCTGCTTACATATCCATGTGATCTTTGGATCAGTATCGCCACAAAAGTATAAGGTACGTCCGTCCCACTCGTTAATCGGCACAAGTATCCAAGCTCCGCCGCGCAAACGAGTCCATACCACTCCCGTGTTATTGCCTACTGACCAAAGAAATAACTTGGAGTTTGCCACTTTTTTGTAACCGCTATAAAGTGGGTATAAACGACCAAGCGTACTAAGAAGTTTTGCTAAAGATGACATAAAATCCCTCCTTTAATTAAAGCTCTTTATTTTCATACTACACTTGATTTTAAAAAATTAACAGCTTTTGCCCGTTCCTCTTTGAGCTTGTTTTCAGAAACTTCATAATTAAAATCAGCACTTAATTTGTGAATATTTTTTTCATCATCAATAAGTCTATCTTTTAGATCAAGCAAATTCAATAAACTCTCAATTCGGTCTCTCCGTTTGGGAGCTATTGATACAAAGGATTTTTTAAAATTGACAGAAAAACAAGTGCCATGGAATGAATCAGTTATTATAAAGTTTGCATTTGCAAAAAGTTCTATAAATTCAAGAGGTCCAGCATCTTTTATATGAACATCCGCATTTATGAATGACTTAAATGTTTGGTCAAGGATCACCACTTTAATTCCAAACTTTTTGACAAAAAACTCAGCGACTTTTTTCATCAAAGGAGTTTTCGCTACTCGGTAAACAAGTATATAATCTTCTTTTATACTCCTATAAGATTTATCAATTTTCAAAGAGTCAAACCACTCTTCCTTTGTCAGTAGCAAAGTTGGATCTAACAGATGAAAAACTTCCCTTTCCAAGAGTTTAGACAACAGCTTTTGAGCACCATTTTCTCTGACGGAAATAGCCGTAAAGTCTTTTAATAAATCTTTTACTTCTACTTTTTCAGAATCTGTCAAACGATAATGCCCCCCCATACTTGACGCATAAGAGATTTTTTTTGCTTTTTTATTGGCAAAACTTAAAAAATAAATGGGATCCTGCCCTCCCTTTCTACCCCTTTTATAAGCACGACCAGGATGCCAAATTTGATCACTTCCGCAAACATACACATCAAAATAGTTAAGGACTCCATTTTGTATTTCACGCCGAGTGACTAACCTTGTTAAATTTAGGTTAGATTCAATAAATTTTTTAAACTTTTTCACGAGTTTATATCTATCTTTTAGTCGTAAAAAATCATGTATTATCCATTTAATTCCTTGAATTGACGGATCAAATCTTATTAAAACTAATTTAAACCCTGGCTGCGGATCAAAATAATCGATGGTTTCAACATCCCCATACTGCGAGAGTATTTTCTTTGTCGCAAATGCTTGCAACGCACTACCATAATTGCTGATGTTATGAATTGTAATCAGTGCGATTTTCATTTCTTTTCCTTGTTCAATCTATCGGTTATCGTATTAAGAACGCTCAGTTAGATTTTTTATAAGTCATTGATTTTATTCACTTAAAAATTCAGTGCAGTAAAAAAAACAATTAAAAATCAATAATTTAGAAAAAAAGTCAAACTGAGCGTTTACCTTATGAATTTGTAATCAGTGCGATTTTCATTTTCTCATCGCTTTTCAAGAGTACTATATATTTCTTCAAAAGGTCTTCTTGCAGACAGACACACTTTATTATTTTCATCAGGATATCCAACCGCAAGAATCATAATAATAGTATGGCCTGATTTAATATTAACGGCTTTTCTTAACAACTTATCATATTTTGGTGATTGACTCCAGTTCAAAGCACAAGTCGCAATTCCCAAAGAATGAAAAGAATACATTAAGGACATAGACAACAAACCACCATCTATCCAATGCTGATAGCGTTCTAGGGATGAAAAAAAGGCTTTCAAATCAGTCGTAACAACTATCAAGTTTGGTATATTCTTACCAAAAGGTCTGTTTCCGCTCTGGTAACTTAAAACCCGACTTTTAACCTCTTCATCACAGGTATGATAAATATGCCATGCTTGTCGATTACAAACGGATGGTGTTTTCATAGCTAATCTAACCGCTCTATGAATCATTTCATCACCAACGATTTTATCCTGAAATTCTCTTAAAGAATATCTCGTCAAGAAAAAATCTTCTGGCTGGTCTAGTTTTCCTTTATCAAAATCATTCAAGCCGTATTCCATCGCACCATGAATATCATTTGAATTAAAATCAAATTTTTCCAGTTCTTTTTTGATTTGTTGTGATTGTTCAGAATTAATATTTTCGGGCAACTCTATAAATTTTTCTAAAATCTGTTTTGAGGCCTTATCATGATAGCCTATAGAACCAGACTGCCTTGCAAGATTTAACAAATTTAATAATTTATACGCATCTCTCCAACCCGAATTTGGATTTCTCTTTTTAAAACTTAAACTTTTTTCTAAGCAATGGTAATACATAACTTGCCGATAATTTCTTTGTTCCATATCCTTCATATTTTCTTGCAATCCGCCATACGCAAGAAATCTTTTATAATCATACATAAAACCAACAAAACTGGTTAAGATTCTGTATATATGTCGTATAAAATTTATGCTTCGCATATAATTTCTTATTAATTCCCACAAACTATTCATCTGCTTCTCAGTGTTCATTATTGTTTCCTCGTTATTTCTTATCTCTAAATACAGGTTCAAGTTATCAATTATCAATGTGACCAAAACTTGTGCATGTCATAGCTCAATCGCCAAATCCACCTCCTAAACTCAATTTGACTCTATGACGTTTTGGGCAGGATTAGAATAACCTTTCACCTCGGGAAAGTATTTATCCATTAATTCTTTACAGTGAAAATTTGCTTTTTCTTCTAAAAAATCCTTGTCTATCTTTGACAGAAAATTTTGTTTTTGCTTTTCGCGCCTCACATTTTCACGAGCTTTAGTAAGGAGAGTACCCGGCGTTAGCCCTAAAAACGTCTCGATTTTAGGAATGTCTTGATTAATTTCTTTTGTTTTTACAATGAGCAGCCGTTCTTTGGGCACAATATTAAGCAGATGATTAATTTGTTCTGCCCACAACTTAAAGTAATCATCTAGAGCGTAAAGTCCACTATCTGCTAAAATTTGTTCTTCTGGTGCATGCTTAACTAAGTCCCCCTCCGCAAAAAGAAGTTGATGTATTTTCATGGCTGTTTTTTTTCTAAAGTTTATATTCTTGGCTTGCAAATAACGATAATTACGATAAGAGTGATCTAGAGAAGACTCAAGCCATGAATAACAATCACGAATGGTTAAAATGAACTTAGCCTCACTAAATTCACTGACAAGGACATCAAGTAATAAATAGTTCCATCCAGAAGAATCCATTTCTAAGCCTAACCATCTATCTCGACGTTTAACAAACCGAGTCAATTCGCCTTTATCAATTTTGCCCGTTGCATATGCCAAAATCCGATTGCAAAGAAATCCGGCTTCTGGTTCGTGTGCTGATCGATAGTGTTGACTAAAAGCAGTATGTATGGTCGTTGTTCCAGTCTTCCAATTTCCAACACAATAAGCCTTAAATTTTTCTTTCCGTTTTGGAATACACCACAAAGGAAGACTATTCCTAAACCTAGGAACAGCCCAGTTATTAATAGCCCTTTTTACAAAGTTTTTGATTTTCATAAATTTTCTTCTACTGGTTGGAGCAAAAAAAAAACTGTAGAGTCTTTGCAACGTCATAGCTCAATCGCCAAATCCGCTCACCTAAAATCAATGTTTCGACAGATATTTTCCAAGTTGAAAAGTCAGTTCTATAATTTCTTCTATTTCTTCTAAATGCTCTTGCTTTGAAGTTCGCATAAGAGTCATCGCAAAATGTCTGGCTTCTTGATAAAGTTTTTCATCTATCAGAGCAGACCAGTAGGATTGAGCTTTTGTTAAATAATCATGCTCATCTGGAGAAGTTAATTTGAAGGCATTATATAAACAAATCCTGCTAAGTTCTTTTACCCCTAATTCATTAAACAATATGGATAATAAATAGTTCTGATGAGATGGGTTATCATGCCAACTTAGCAATGCATGAATAAAAAGGACAAAAATCATATAATCTTTTTCTTCATTCATTTTACCTTTGTTAAGCTGTGGAATCAGATACTCAGTTGTCATTAGAAAAGTCAGGCTTTGTATGTCTCTTAGGAAATCTAAGTCTCCAATGACTTTAATATCACCTTTCTCAAGTAGGCTAAGTGGCAGCGGAAAAGATAAATTATAAATGGCTTCATTTGTCAGATTATGCTTTTCTATTTTATTTTTAGAACGTCTCTTCGGTATTCTAGTCGGAGACTTAGGTAAAAAATTTGTACTCAGTGAAGACAAAGGTGACAGGTAAGAAGAAAGCTCTTGAGAGATAAGTTGCTCAATTTTGATATGAGTGGAGACTTCAGAATAACCTACTGGGTAAGTTGATGTATTGAGAAAATCATTTGTCAATGAAAAACAATCCACTATCGTTTTTTGTGACCATTTTGAGGATAAAATTTCCCGATAGATTTTCTTGTGCGTTTTACTTGTTCTTAATTTTATTTCCATAATCTTAATGGTGATCGGCTTTGTTGGATTTGGTACGTGATATTTCATTGGCCCTTTTCAACAGATTGTTTCGTTTTGACTTTTGTCTCATCAGTTTTCTCGCTTCTGCACGCAGCTTTTTTTCCAGTTCGTCTTTTTCTTTAGTAGAAAGATCATGATGATCATCTTCTCCGCCTATAGTTGATGACATAGTTATCTTAAATTACAGCACAACGGAATATGAATGATTATAGAGTGGAGTCGCTAAATAATTAGCCTTTCACATCGGGAAAGTATTTATCCATTAATTCAGTGAAAATTAGCCTTTTTCCACCTGGTTTGAGAGTCAAAATTCACGAAAAAGAGACTTTATTAGCCATTAATAATTTCCATCAGAGCATTGAAGAAACTTTCTTCATTAAAATCATCATAAGCTATTCGTCTTTGTTCTTTCAATACTATTTTCCACGTCCAATCAGGCTCTTTTCGCTCTTGATTTTCTTTACTTGGAGTGAGTGAGCGTCCGTTTCCAAATTTTTGGATAATATTATACATTTTCTTCAAATAATGATCAATTTTTTTTAATAATGGGGATAAAAACAAATTTTTATACCCATTAAAAAAGTGATAAAAATAATCGTTCCCCTTTGTTATAAGCCATTTTAAGAACGTTAGTCTTTTTTTGCCTGTTTTTTAATTTGTTAAAGGATTTGTTTAAAATTTTCAATGAGTGTATAATGTCAATATTGATTCTAAAATTGTGAATTGGAGTTCAACGCTTCAGCTTTGAACGCCAAAATACGCCAAAAGCTGTTAGCACTTTCCCGTCTGCACCAATCTCGGATGAACAATCACCCCCGTCTCAGTCTAATCGACTTCAAAGCGTTGGCGATTAGTGTCATCAACTGTTTCAACAGACTAACCAAATTTCAGTCACGCCTAATTTTCGTCCATATTTTGCCGTTTGTTTTAACGCTTGACGATAGCTGTGTTGATTGGTAAACGTCTTTAATTCTAATCCAAACAATTTTCCAGCATAACGTATCAATAAATCAATTTGACCATGACCGGTTGGAAATTATGGTTGAAAGGGCT
>JAOZSV010000203.1 GCA_029939505.1 Thiotrichaceae bacterium
ATCGTTTCGCCGCTTAGAAATCCGATTTTTTCAAAAATCGGATTTCTTAAACATCGTATATTTCTTCGAGCTTAGAAATCCGATTTTTTTCAGAAATCGGATTTCTTAAACATCTTGGAAACATAGTGCGTAACATCAGTTATAAACTTTCAGAATGATTATACCTGCCTTATAAAAGGGGCGAACTTGTTCGCTCCCCTTAAATGGCATTCAGAGTTTTAAAACGAGAAATCTAGCGTTGTGGCGTTTCACAATGCCTTAACCACTTTCAAAGTTAAGCCTGTCGCACTGGCTATTTGTTCCATTGTCAAGGTACCAAGCGCTTTGAAATTGCGAGCGGCTTCTTTCATCTTCTCCTTGCCCTCTTTCAATCCCTTCTCCTTGCCCTCTTTCAATCCTTCATCCTTGCCTTCTTTTTTGCCATTTTTCCATCCTTCATTCTTGCCCTTTTTGAAAGACTGCTTTTCTGCGTTTTCTTGATTATACTCATCCTTCATACGAGCGCGTTCTTCCGGCGTGATTTTCTCTTTCTCAATCACTTTAAACAGTTCTTGAATTGAGGGATTGGAATACTCTTTCTCATCGACTTTTTCGTCTAAACTATCATCAATCGCTTGCATCCATTCGCGGCATGATTCTGGTGTATCCGCATGATCAGAATCTTTAGTGAAGACAAAAATGATCCGATGTTGACGTTGATAAACGTTATCAAGCAACCTTCCCGTTACAAAATCTTTCGCTTCAAAATCCTGTACCACAATTCCGCTATCGGGGCTTGGCGAGTTTTTACCCGTAAAAAAGACTATCGTTATAACCGTCATTGGAAAATGATAGCTATTAGAACTGGCAATGGTTTCTACCATCGCGCTACATTGATAATAGAGAAAACGCTCGTAACTATCGGAATAATGGGCATGTTGCACTTCGACAATCACCCGATTCTTTTTATCTTCCGCAAATAAGTCAAATTTAGTAGCGACGCTACCTATTGATGGAATAAAGGCTTTGTCATTCTCTACTTTATCAATTTCCAATTGGATGCCCAGAAAATCCTTTGAAATCGCGGTGAAAAGAGCAGGGTGACTAAAAGCCTTTTTGAAAATGACATCGTAACGTAATGGAGCGACTTGTTTCATCGTATTAACCTGTTTGAAAATGTTGATTTCTAATAAACGTTCAAAGCGAAAGCGTTGAACTCCAATAAACGCTCAAAGCTGTTGAACTCCTTCACAGTGCTTTGACTACTGCCAAAGTTAAGCCTGTCGCACTGGCTATTTGTTCCATTGTTAAGGTGCCAAGAGCTTTGAAATTGCGAGCGGCTTCTTTCATCCCCTTCTCCTTGCCTTCTTTCAATCCTTCATCCTTGCCTTCTTTTTTGCCATTTTTCCATCCTTCATTCTTGCCCTTTTTGAAAGACTGCTTTTCTGCGTTTTCTTGATTATACTCATCCTTCATACGAGCGCGTTCTTCCGGCGTGATTTTCTCTTTCTCAATCACTTTAAACAGTTCTTGAATTGAGGGATTGGAATACTCTTTCTCATCGACTTTTTCGTCTAAACTATCATCAATCGCTTGCATCCATTCGCGGCATGACTCTGGTGTATCCGCATGATCAGAATCTTTAGTGAACACAAAAATCAGCCGATGTTGACGTTGATAAACGTTATCAAGCAACCTTCCCGTCACAAAATCTTTCACTTCAAAATCCTTTCGAGGTTTTAGTTTTTCTTCAAAAAACTAAAACCTCGAAAACCATAATTCCGCTGTCGGGGCTGGGCGAGTTTTTACCCGTAAAAAAGACTATCGTTATAACCGTCATTGGAAAATGATAGCTATTAGAACTGGCAATGGTTTCTACCATCGCGCTACATTGATAATAGAGAAAACGCTCGTAACTATCGGAATAATGGGCATGTTGCACTTCGACAATCACCCGATTCTTTTTATCTTCCGCAAATAAGTCAAATTTAGTAGCGACGCTACCTATTGATGGAATAAAGGCTTTCGAGGCTAAAGTTTTTTGAAGAAAAACTTTAGCCTCGAAGTCATTTTCTACTTTATCAATTTCCAATTGGATACCCAGAAAATCCTTTGAAATCGCGGTGAAAAGAGCAGGGTGACTAAAAGCCTTTTTGAAAATGACATCGTAACGTAATGGGGCGACTTGTTTCATTGTATTAACCTCTCTTGTATGGCAAGTGTTTGAGATTACTTATTTGAATTGACGCAGCGAATCGTTTTCATTTAATCCACTGACGAGTGCTTGGAAAAGATGGTGATTGCTTGGAAAAATGGTTTCAGATTTTTATGAAGAATAATTAATTGTTGAAAAAGTATATAATTTAGTGTAGTATGACAGAATTTAGTGCAACAATCTAGACGAAATAATCAAATTAAAGAGCCTCTTGCAAAACTCTTTTCGATGTTTCAGTTTTTTGAAGAAAAACTGAAACATCGAAATCTATTCAACAGGTTTAAGAAATCCGATTTTTGAAAAAATCGGATTTCTAAGCTCGAAACACACGCGATGTTTAAGAAATCCGATTTTTTCAAAAATCGGATTTCTTGCGAAGAGTTTTGCCAGAGGCTCTAAAGGCAAGGTTTATCCACTGTTGTATTCGTTTCGAGATTTAATTTGAAGAAAAATTTAAACCTCGAATGGTGAATGGTGAATATCTTATTTTTTTCTTTAAACGATTGATTTAATTCATCATTTCGAGGTTTGAGTTTTTTGAAAAAAACTCAAACCTCGAAAACCATTCATCATTCACCATTCACCATTAACAAAGTCGTATTCAATTTTCATTTCTCAGTACAATATAAATTCCCAATTCTCAATAATGGAGTCATTGACATGAAACCTCAAAAAATCATTTTCAAAATCAGTATCACTCTGCTACTCAACTGGTTGCTCTTGTTAAATCTCTCAGTTTTCCAGACTGCCGCCGCCTCTGTCTCATATTCTTCAGACGTTCTACAGGCAGACGAATGTGACAATTGGACAGCCTATCCAGAGATACTCAAAAAAACCAAATACCCTGTTGGAAAGCAGTCTGTTGAAGAACAACTTATAAAGGAATTTAAAACCTTAATAAATCGTACTCTCGTCGAAAGTCATCTCCCAATTCAAAATAAAAGGCTGGAGAACTACAGGCGTACACTATTCCAAATTCGAGACAACTTTGAAAAGTGGCAACAGGATGTGTTGCAAAAGTTACAAATGTGCGATCAGCACTGGAATAACGTTATCCATAGTGCCTTTGGTCACTATCATGCCCTGATTATTGGTATTAATAATTATGAAGAATGGCCAAAAATAGAAACGGCTGTTAACGATGCAAAGAAAGTTGCTAAAGTTCTGGAAGAGCAATATGGTTTTACCATTGATTTTAAACTTCTAAACGAAGAAGCAACACAGGATAAAATCCTCAATGCTTTCAAAGTGTTGAGTAAAAAATTGACCGAAGATGACAACTTACTGATTTATTATGCAGGGCATTGTTATAAAAATAAAGACAATAAAGCCCATTGGATTCCTGTCAATGCTGAACGTGAAACAGTTGAAAAAGGACAGGAAAAGGAACAAACCGTTGAAGCCAAACCCCAAAACTGGATTAGTACCGACATCATTACTGAAAACATTCAGTTCAAAAACAACAAGGCGAGAAAAGTATTAATCATCGCTGACAGTTGCTACTCTGGAAAAGTCGTGCAAACTAACAAAAGCTGGATTGTTGGAAAACAAGAACTTGAAAAAGAACTTTTGGAGAAATTACCAGCGTATCTTCTAACAGAAGATAAAACGTTTTTATTAAAAAACGCCCTCAAACGATCACGGAAATTAATAGCGAGTGGAAGCGATGAACCATTAACCAATGGTAGAAAACATTCCATCTTTACCAAAGCCTTATTAAAAGGTTTCTTAAAAGAAAGAAAAGAATCTATATTCACAGCAGATACCCTATTCAATACGCTGAAAAAAGAAGTGCTTAATCAGACAAAACAAGCACCTGAATATAGATTTATCGAACCCAATATAAGAGGGGAATTTGTCTTTTTTAAGCATGATAAAAATAAGCAGCCTAAAAAAATATTAACGGCGGCTGAAGTGGTAAAACGCCAAAAATCGTTGTCATTGCTCAAATTGGCACGCAAGGAGATGATTAATGGCAATATGACCAACGCGACATTATTGGCTTTGGAAGCCTTACCCAAATATATGTTTGCGCCTGAACGACCTTATTTGCCAGATGCTGAAAAGAAACTTTATGAAGCCATTCTCAATCAACGTCAACATCTAGTGATGGAAGGGCATCAAGATACGGTTTTTCGTGTCGCTTTCAGTCCTGATGGCTTGCATGTCATCACCGCCGGGATAAAAGGCACTTTTCGCTTGTGGGATGCACAAAACGGAAAGTTAAAGCACGTATTACAAGGACATCAAGAGAGACTTAGGAATCATAACGGAAACAGAATGAGCGTATCTGCTACATTCAATCATGATGGTTCCCTCGCAATCACCACGGTGTCAAGTGATCAAGCAGCCTGTTTATGGGAAAGCAAAAATGGACATCTTTCTAAGAGGCTTTTTGGACATAAAAAAGGAATTAATCAGGCGGCATTTAGTCCAACAGAAAATAAAGTCGTTACCGTTTCAGATGATAAAACCGCCATCCTGTGGGATACGAATACCGGTAAACGCCTCTTCTTATTTGCAGGTCATAAAAAGAGGATTAATCACGCGGCTTTCAGCCATGATGGATTAAAAATAGTCACCTCATCAGATGATAAAACTGCTCGCTTATGGGATGCTGAAAGTGGCATTCTTCTCAAAGTCTTAGGAAATGGGCATGAAGCACCTGTCATCAACGCAAGTTTCAGTCCAGATGGTTTAAAAGTGGTGACCGCCTCAAATGATAAAACCGCTCGTCTGTGGGAGGTTGAGAGCGGCAAACTATTAAATACACTAGGGCATAAAGGACGTGTTTTAAACGCTGTTTTCAGTCCTGACGGTTTAAAAGTGGTCACCGCCTCAAGTGATAAGACTGCACGCTTATGGGAAACAGATACTGGTTCACTCATACATCAATTTACAGGGCATGAACAAACACTCAATTACGCCACTTTCAGCCCAAACGGTCAATTCATTCTCACCGTATCAAGAGATAAAACTGCCCGTTTGTGGGACTTCAATGGTCGATTATTAGACATATTAGCTGGACATGAAGAAGAGATTAATTACGCCGATTTCAGCCCTGACAGCCGCTTTATTATTACCGCTTCTGATGATAAAACCGGTCGCCTGTGGGATACTAAAAGAAAGAAATTATTCAAGAAGCTATCAGGGCATACTTCTCGTGTCTTAAACGCCGCTTTCAGTCCAGACGGCTCAACAGTCGTCACGGCTTCCGATGATAATACCGCCCGCATCTGGGATGCTGATAGTGGCAAACTCAGAAAAGTGCTTTCTGGACATAAAGGTAAGGTGAACTCTGCGGTTTTTAGTCCAGACAGTTCTAAGCTAATCACCGCTTCTGATGATAAAACTGTCCTTTTATGGGAAACAAACAGCGGGAAACTTTTAAAGAAATTTCCTAAGAAGCTGACAGAGAAAGTGAATCATATCGCCTTCAACTCTGATGGATCAAAAGTGATCATTGCATCAGGGCATGAAAGCACCTACATCTGGCAGATTATTTCAAATTGGAGTGTTTTTCATTTCTGGAATACGGACAAAAGCACCTACAAACTGTTTGGGCATAAACAAAAGGTGAATTATGCTGCTTTCAGTCCTGATGGTCAGTTTCTTGTCACTGCTTCAGATGATAACACCGCAATCTTATGGAACGTGGAAAAGAACAAATTTCTCAACGTACTTAAGCATCTGAAAAAAGTGGTGAGCGCGGAATTTAGTCCAGATAGTTCAAAGATAGTTACTGCTTCAGAGGATGGAACTGCCCGTCTGTGGGAAACCAAGAACGGCAAAATTCTCTATGAACTATGGGAACAGAATAATAAACTCAATTACGCCACATTCAGTCCAGACAGCCAGTTCGTCGTGACGGCAGGTAATAAAACGGCGAGTTTATGGAATGCTGAAAATGGCAAACACCTTAAAGAGCTATCGGGACATGAAGATAAGGTCAATTACGCGACTTTCAGTCCAGATGGTCAGTTCATTATCACCGCTTCAGATGATAATACCGCTCGCCTGTGGTGGGCGAATAGCGGCAAACTTTTCAACGTGCTTTTTGGGCATAAATATCAGGTTAATTATGCCACGTTTAGTCCAGACAGCCAGTTTGTTGTCACCACGTCAGATGATAAAACCGCCCGTTTGTGGCGCGTTCTGTCTGTTCAAGAGTTAATTGACTACGCTAATCAAATTGTCCCACGTTGTCTGACTCCTAAACAACGCAAACAATTTTCTTTACCTGTGAGTGAAAGTCAAACTTTGCTCCAACAAGGAGAAAAGTTAGCGCAACATGGTCAAATTAAAACAGTCGTTGAATTTAAAAAAGCGCGAGAACTTGCCCCTTGCTTAAAATTTGATCCCAAAGATAAAGCAGAAAAGATTTATGCTAACTATTTGATTAGAAAAGGAAAATACTTATCAAGGATTGGAAAAATTGATTTTGCTCTCACCGAGTTCAAAAAAGCACAAAATGTGTATAATCGCTTTAATGCCTATCAAATTGCCGCAAATGTGTTGATGAAAAAGGGGGAAAAATTAGCAAGAGTTGAGGAAGTAGAAGCGGCTAAAGCGACTTTTAAAGAAGCATTGAAAATTGAACCCCAATTAAATTTTGATCCTGAAAATAAAGTGACTGCTTATGTGTTGTTGGAAAAAGGAAAACGGTTAGCAGAAAACAGTAAAGTTGAAGCGGCTATCACGAAGTTCAAAGCCGCACTGGAATTTGATACCCAATTGCACTTTGATCCAAAAAAGAAAGCGGAAGCTTATGTGCTGATGAAAAAAGGAAAACAGTTAGCACAGAAAGGGAAATTGAAAGCGGCTCAAAAGGAATTTGAAGCGGCACGGGCACTTGATTTTCATCTCAACTTTGAATCAAAGGATAAAGCCGTTGCGCTACGGCGATTGACAGAAGGGAAACAATTAGCCAGAAGTGGAGAAATTCAAGCCGCTATCGCAAAGTTTAAAACAGCACAAGCGTTTGATTATCAATTGCTTTTTGAACCAAAAGATAAAGCAGTGGCTTGGCTGCGGCTGAGAGAAGGAAAAGAATTAATACGAGAAGGAAAGTTTGAAGAAGCAATAATAAAGTTCAAAGAAGCGCAGGCGCGGGATTTTCAATTAAAATTTTCACCTGAAATACAGGTTGTTGTTCAAAAGTTGGTTAAAAAAGGAGAATTTTTAGCGCGAAAAGGAAATATTGAAGCGGCAATCCAAAAGTTTGAAGCCGCATTGTTGTTAGATTCTAGGTTAATATTTACGCCAAAACACAAAGCCCTTGCACAAAGACTACTGGAACAGGGAAAACAGTTGGCACAAGTGGGTAAATTTGAAGCGGCTAAGGAAAAGTTTAGGGCGGCACGAGAATTGGATTTTCAATTACAAGCACCAGAGATTAAAATCATTGCACAAAGGTTGATGAAGGAGGGAGAAAAATTCGCACGAGAAGGGAGAAATAAAGCCGCTGTCGTGAAATTTAAAGAAGCATTTGTGCTTGAACCTCTTTTGTTCAAGTGGAAACCAGATGAAATTTCCGCTAGAATCGTTGCTGAGGAATTGGTTAAAAAGGGACAACAGTTGGCACGTAAAGGAGAAATCGAAAAAGCGACGGCTCAATTTCAAGAAGCGAGGGAAATTGCCCCCCAATTAACCAGTTACGTTAATTTAGAGGAAATGACTGTCAATAAAGTGGCGGCAGGTTTGCGAGTGAATGAGGGAAAAGAGTTAATGGTAAATGGGGATATGGATGCTGCCTTTATCAAGTTTAAAGAAGCACTGAAACTTGAACCCAAATTACAAGTGACTGAGATTGAAGAATTGGCAAAACTTTTGATGGCAGAAGGAGATGAACTGGCACGCGCGGGTGATATTGAGACTGCCATTGTTCGATTTAGAGAAGCACGGATACTTACACCTCAATTGAACGACGTGAATTTAGAGAGGTTGGCGGCACAATGGCTTGATCAAGAAGAAAAAGAACGAAAAGATTGGTGGGATACTTTTAAACAAATTACTAAAGGGCTGGGAGCTGTTGGAACAGTTGCCGCACTTCTGATACTTCTTTGATTTTAATGATGAATGTTTAATAATGGTGAATGATGAATGGTGAATGGTGAATGATTTAACCATTCATCATTCACCATTAGACACCATTAAGTTAAGATTTATTGGAGTCCAAACCTTCAGATTTGGAAGTGTTTGATATTTAAGCGAAATCATCCAAATCTGAAGGTTTGGACTCCAATCCAAATCTGAAGGTTTGGACTCCAATC
>JAOZSV010000204.1 GCA_029939505.1 Thiotrichaceae bacterium
ACAAGGCTATTTAGAAAATCCGAAATAATTTGGAAGAGAGAACCTGACAGGTTTTAAAAACCTGTCAGGGCCACTGAAAGCTTAAAGTTTTAGACTTTGAGTCCTCGTCTTAATCAGGTGAGAATTCCGCCGAAAGAGGGTAGAATTAACGATGGAATTTAATAAACGAGAACTTCGTACTATCATTAACGCTTTAAAGTTACAAATTGAAATTTATAAGAAAGTCGAAAGTCAAGAGGATATAAATGAAGAAAACTTAGCGAACGTGATTATGGATAGGGGTTATACAGAGAGCTTTTTGGATGCCATTGAAAATGAATATAAGCAAATTAATAATCAATGGCTTAACATTCAGCCGTTAAGACAAACGGGATAAGCTTAATTCGCACAACCGAAATATTAAAAAAATGATAGCAATGCACTTGACACAATTTTCGGTACTTTATATTGGGACGATTTCCCACGCACTGGCAGCGCGTGGGAAGCTATTCTCAACGCGCCAGCGTCAAGAAGTTTCACTCATTCACAATTTCCCTTGAAACGACACCACAAAGGGTCCAAAAAGACGCACGATATCCAGCACAATTTCTGCGTCCGTTATTGGATATCCAGTGTCCCATAGTTTTAAAAACCTTTCACGTTGTATATCGTTGAGGGCTTTAGGTACATTTTGGGTTTTTATCGCCTCTTGATAAAATTCCACTTCAAATTCACGCACTTCTGATAGGTTATCTGGAAAAGGCCATAAAGTCATTAACAAGTTTTCTGTGCCAGCTTGGACAAATCCTCGTCGCAAACCTAAAACACCTTCTCCAGCACGCCCTTCTCCGCGCCCTGTCTCACAAGCTGAAAACATCGTTAACCAAGTATTTTCTAAATTAATCAAACTCACTTCTTCAGCCGTCAAAATCCCATCATTTTCTGCTGGAAAAGGAGAATTTTTCTCTTTGTTCCAAGCATCTAATGTCATTTGTGCGCCCGCTAAAGTAATAAAACTACGGCGCATGGGATTACTTAAAAACTTTAATGGGATTTCCCTGAAGTTTAAGCTAGAAGTTGGAAAGAAATCGGTTTTAAAACGGCTCTGTTTAGGATGTAAAAAAACACCATGCGTCGCAAAATGTAAAATATGCGGCGAATGATCTAAATCATAAAGCCGTTTTTCTGTCGCCTCAGAATTAAAGAAAGTTTCTACGGTCCATTGTTGAGTTTTCGCCATTTTTTCTAATGCATTAACTTCTGGTTCTATACCTTTCAGATGTTTGAGTGGCAAAAAATACAGATCGGCTTGTCGAACGACTGGATTCTGAATTGACGAAGCAACTTGCTTTCCACCTTTTGCAGGATGTGTTCCCCAATCATCTAGGGCATAGATGAGCATTCTTTTGTCATTCAAACTCTTTGTTTTACGCAGTAAATCACGCCCTGAAGCGACATAATAAAGATCAAATTTTTGCACCAAAAATTCTAATTCAGATTTAGGGATCAGTAGCGTTGCAAAAGAAACAAAGTTCAGTTCACCATCCGGGCTAAGAATCACTGACTGAGTGCGTTCAGGAAATTGTTTTTCAATGGGCATCCAGATTCGTTGATAAAGTGTTTCGAGAATTTCTATGACCGTTTTTTCATCATATTGTTGGCATTTTTTTCCACACCTCATCATTTCTTGATAAGCAACAATCTTGTCTTCAATCGCCCCGGCTTCACCCAAAAATACCCATTTCGGTTTACCCTGTTTTGGAATGAGGACGGCACCATAATAGGCTTCACCCTCTCCTCTGCCGATAAAATGGTTATAGCGAATAAATTCCACTAAAACAGTATCCTTAGGTAAGACTTTCTGCACATCTTGATATTGAATATCAAAAGCTTTATGGGCTTGTCCGATTTTTGGGGATAAATCAGAGATTAGCTTTTTCAATTGTCTTTCTATTTTATCCTGTTTGAGCAGCCGTTTTCTTTGAGCACTCTTCTCTTCGGGAAATGACATCGTTAAATTGGTCCATTGCCTTTTTAACTGTTGTATTTCCGCTTTGGTTTCAGGAGTCGCCCTTAATTGAAAATCTTCAATTAAAGAATCTAACACAATGCCCTTATTATGTAGAATGGCATTGGCTAAGGGTATGCTATCACCGGTTTTGTTTGCCATGCGAGCTAACAAATCATAAGGATGGGAAAGTTTTTGATAGGCTAATCGCTGCTGTTCGGTCGCAAAAGATAATATCTTTTTTCGGAGCTTTTCCGATGAAGATTGCACTTGCTTGGTTAAACGAACCGCTTCTTCAATTTTTCCTTGATCAAATTTCAAGGCGGCTAGATGCTGCAAACTCTCAATGACAGCCGAATGTTCTTTGCCTAAGTTATTTTCATAGAATTGGCGGGCTTTTTGAAGGACCTCCTCCGCTTTATCAAATTGCTGTATCCCTTGATAAAACCAGCCTAAATAAAGAAAACTGCTGCCCAAAACGAGTTCACGAGTATAGACTGAACCAGGCACTTTTGAGGATAAATCGACGGCTTGTTGTAAGTATTGTTCTGCTTTTTGAATTTTCTGTCCTTGTAAATAATATAAATAGCCAAATTGACTCAATGTAGAGACAGAGAGAGAAGAATGTTTCCAAGCAGGCAATTGTTGATAGATACTTAATGCCTTTTCATAGTGTTCTATCGCTCGTTCATAATCTGCTTTTTGTTGATAAACATAAGCTAAACCATGATAAATTCCCGCTTTAAAGAAATGGGGTCGTTTTTGTACGTTGTTAATGAGTTCTAAGGATTCTTCTAGTAGCGTTTCTGCCTTGTCATAATCGCCTAACATCGCGTAAAAATGGGCAGCATTTTGGCGAACGACGACTTCTTCCGCTCCCTCAAATCTCCCCCTTATTTCATTTTCCAGCCTTTTAGCTTCTGATAGTTTGCGTGGTTTTAAATCTAAAATCGCTGTTAAGGCTTTTTCAAAAGATTCTTCAGCCTTATCATACTCACCCAACACCGTATAAACTGAGGCTAAATTAACGAGTCCAGACACCGTATCAGGATGGTTTAAACCGAGTACGTCTTCTCCAAGAGCGACGGCTTTTTTAAGGAATTTCTTCGCTTTGGAATGGTTCCCAATTAAGCCGTACACTATTCCCAAATGGTTATAAATCGCCCCCGTATCCGGATCATTCGCATATTTCGGTTGTGTCATAATTTGGAGCGCATCTAATAGGGCATATTCTGCGTTCTCATAATCGTTTGTTGAGCGATACAGTTCCGCTAAAAAATTCAGTCCTCTGGCGACACGAATATGGTTAATCCCACAGCGTTTAACGACTGAGGCTATCATTCCCTTGTATATTGGGATAGCGTCCTTTATCGCTTCAATGATCAGTGCTTGTTGAGGAAAAGTCGTTTTATTAGGGGAGAACGTGGGGAAGATTTGATTCGCCATCTCCTCTGCCGTTTCTCCACTTGACTCTATATCTTTTCTCGGTAAAAAATGAGCGATCATCTTAAGCGGAACTAATAGGTTCTTTTGAATCTCTGCGTCCTTTTTTTCACAGTTCACGCCGACTAGTCCTCCAAGCAGTGCATTAAACGGATTACTAGATGAGCGACTATTCCTAATCTCATCTAAAATATGCCATTTTTGTTGAGATTGAGATTTTGCTTGAGCCTGAGTGTTGGCAGATTGCTGAGTTAATTGCTCTAGCAATTGCCAAAATGCAGACGCTTCTGACTCTGCCAGCACATAAAATGGGAAAGAAACAAGCAGGGCAGAAAATAAAAGCCACTTAAAATAAGAGGGTATATTTATCATTTTCATGATTTGTGTTCTCCTTTTAAAATTAAATTGAGATTAGGAATATAGCAAGCGTAGGATCACTGCCATTAAGTTAAGGAAAAATCAATATTAATCAAAGAGTTATAAATGTAGGTCGGGTTAGCTTATTGAGCTCAGCGAAATAACGTAACCCGACTTAATCTATAATAAGGAGTGTTGGGTTACGCTTCGCTAACCCAACCTACATCATAACTTATTGATAATTATACTATAAATCCTTAACTTAATGGCAGTGAAGCGTAGAGTGGGCAACGGTTTTTTGTTGCCCAACAACACGATATGGATGATTAATGGAATGGTGGGCAAGCGGGCAGATAAATCGTCGCGAAATTCAAATATCGTGCCGCCCGCTTACCCACCCTACCTGGCTAATAAAATCGAACCTGACCCTGTTTTGCTCCATTTTTGCTCGTTATAGACTGATTTTTGGAAAAAAATTTGAACCTCGAATTAAAAACATCCACAAGTCGCCATTATTCTCCGCCTTTACCAGGACCCAATGTGACAGGAGATTCTGCCACTGCCGTAGCAACCGTTTTACCGGTTTCTTCTATGTCATCAATAATTATTTTTCCATCACTTTTCGCAATAGAGACACTATTTTCTGGACAACTCATCACAAAATTAAGGGTATCTAATTCAGAGAGAATCATTTGATTAAATTGGCCTGCTTCAAGATGACTTTTTTCGATTAAAACGGCCTGGAGGTAAGCTTTTTCACCATCATGAATAAAAGTAGGCAATTTGTTTGTATCCAAGCTGACACTAAAACTCACAGAAATATGAGGTTCAGGATTAGCGGTACCCAAACGTGTAGGCGGTCGGGCTAACATTTTTTGTGCTGGAATTTCGTAGATTGCGAGAACTTCCATTGCAGATAGATCAATTTCCAGTTTGTTGATTGATCTGGGTGTTGGTATTTGTGGAGAAGGTGAGAGTTTGGGGCTATAAAAAACGCCCAATATGTAATCATTATGTATCGAAGTGAACGCACGCACGCTAAATACCAGTTCGATATAGGAACTGTCAATATAATAGGAACCGTCAACATAATCGGCAGCAATACTGAGGGTATTGGGGGTTATATTGTTGTCTGTCTTTCCTGAGAAAACATTTTTTTCTGCGCAAACCATACAAGCATAACCCGGGGTAACATCCAAAGATAGACGATTGATGCCAGGTGATTTACCCCCTTCGGAAACATCACCACCTCCACCTTTCGCCCAAATCGGACTACTCGTGGCTAACAACGCCGCGCCAGCCAGTACCTTTTTAGCAATGGCTTTTTTGTTAAGTTCTGACATATCATGCACCTCTTAAAGTCATTTCCGCCGGTATAATAAGAAACAGAGTTTGAGCCCCGGGATTAGCCAAAATATTTTCTGACCATTCAGCAAACGTGGGTGTAACAGACATCAACGTGATACTACTCGCCAGTAGCGTTGTTGTCAATTTTTTCATCTTATTCTCCTCTATCGTTTTTCAGCGAGTGTATGGGGTATTGGCTCCAAACCTCCGAGGTTTTCAAAACCTCGGAGGTTTTTTCTACCCCCCTACACTCGCTGTCTAACTATACGCTTGTCCCTCATTATTTTATGAAGGCATTTTTAGGGAATATACCCCTGTTTTCTATATATGGAGGTCAATATTTTAATATCAACCCCTTTTTGAAATTTTTTTTTGAGGGGGTCGATGAAGTATGATGATTGACGGCGGTGGCCGACTTTTTTATGCCCTCAAATTGATTATCAATTATTCAATCATAATTCGAGTTAGAATTTAGAATATTGATATGACTAAAAACGGTTAAAGCATCGCCTCGAAAAACTCAACCTCAAAAAAATTCAAGTCAACGCCATTCTACCTGAAAAAATGAAGATGACAATTATCAAAAATGTTGAGTCCGTTGTTAGAGATTGAAAAATAAGGATTTTTTTAGAAAAAAAGGGGTTCATTTCATCAAGATAAACAAAATGGATTATCATGACTTGACCATTTTGTTTAGTGTCACTCGATCATTAAGTTTTTCGTCTGACAACAGTTAACTACAAGGATTGTATATAAGAAGGGATTGGATCGAGGTGATGCTCGTTTTTAATCCATTCGAGGTTCAAGTTTTTCTTCAAAAAACTTGAACCTCGAATCGAATTTGATCTCCAACCTTTTAGCGTTTTTAATCCCTTTTTATATACAATCCTTGTAGTTAGTTAGCGTTTTTAATCCCTTTTTATATACAATCCTTGTAGTTACTTTTGTCAGACGAAAAAACTTGATGATCGAATGTCAGTAAATGATTGCCATCCATCACTCAACATTTTATTGACTCAGGCTTATATATAAAAAAGGATTAAACCGAAAAAATACCCACTCACTAATCCCTTCTTATATGAACCTATCCCACTATTCGTTTTTGAGCTTAGAAATCCGATTTTTCCAAAAATCGGATTTCTTAAACCTCATTGTCAAAAACCCAACTATTTTTATTCATTATTCTGCATTTTTGAATAGGGCCGGATAGGTTCATATAACATCCTTGTCGTTTTGATAATAAGACTTTGCTCAACTTCGAGCTTGAAAAATTTAGGACGAAAATTTCCCGATCTGCTTAATTTCTTTCAAATAGCCAATTTTCTCCAAGCTCACCCCCGTCACTTGGCTGATCTGTTCATCGCTCAAATTATCCAGACTCAGCATCCGCACGGCTACCTTTTCAGTCTCCGTCAATTTCAATTCCTCTCGCACTTTGATCCGACTCTGTGTCGGAAAGTGGGTACCAATAATATAAGTATAAATTTGCTTACCCTTAATTTTATCCTCAAAATAAAGCGTATCCTCATCAGTATGTAAACTGCTAAACACGACATAATAGCCTTCATCCAAACCTTCAGAAGTCAGATATTCCGCTAATTGCCCTTTTCCCTTCTTTAAAAGGGTATTATTGCTAAAGACTTTGGTTTCAATGAGATACCGGTAATTTTGATAAACAATCAAAATATCGGTTCGTCCTGCACCAGATGGCACTTCTGTAAAAGTATGTCCTTCTATGGCTTCAATAAAAAAGCTAATAAAACCATCGAGAGAATAATGCCAAGCCCCTTCTTTCAATGTTTCGGTATCAAAGGCTTTGAAGCCACGCTTCCGCACATATTGCCGATATTTCTTGAGTATGGCGTGGAGATTTAAGCCCCCGTCTTTCAAATACGCTTCAAAGCTCTCATTGACTTTGAATCCATAATGTCTCGTTTCCCCATTGGACACGGGACGAAATGCCGTGATAATACGCTTGCTATATAAGGGGACTGGGATACCGACACAACCATCTATGTTATCTATGACACCATTGGCATGCAGATAAGCGATGTCTTCAACATCGACACTAAAATCAATGGACTGTTCACCAAATAACAAACGGTACATAAAAGCCTTTTTCTCTTTCGCCTTTCGGACAATATTCAGGATATTTTTATCATATTTTGATTTTAAGAAATAATCCAGAGTCACTAAAAAATCCGCCATGATCACGGTGCGATGGGTGACTTGTTTCAGCAAATGTGCGGCTAACGCACAAACTAAGCCCGGCTGTCCCTTGCTATTGTCATAAATGGCCTTGATAACTTGAGGGTCAAATTGTTGCCCAGATTCGCTCACATATTGTTCAATCAATTGATTGACTTCGGATTGGGTAAAATAAGAAATTTTTAATTCTTCTACCACATTGAAAGGTGAGGCACCTGATGTGATGAGTTCTGCGATGGTACTCACACCGACAAGGATCAGAGAATGGAGGGCATGATCTTGTTTTTGATGATACATTTGCCGAAAGGTGTGCATCATTTCACTTAAAACAACATTAGGTATGCCTTCAAATTCATCGATGACAAGAACGATAGACTTAGCCTTGATCTTTTCAAACAATTCAACCACATCAATATGATCTTGAACGGTATGTTCTAATTGAATCTGATGTTCTGCCAACCTTTTATGAAGTTGATTATTTAAATCTTGGTAAAATCTCTCCTTGGTAACCGTCTTCAATTTCTCAAAACTAATCCATAAGGGGGTAAAATTTTCCGCCTTCATTGCCTCAAGCAAGAGTTGAAAATAGGTTGTTTTTCCCGTTTGTCTGGGTGCAAACAGAGTAAAGTACCGTCCTTTTCGCACTTGTTCTTGGCCTTCGGCAATTAAGGCTTCGCGCATGACGGTGTAATGTAGGGCTGGATGACACGGTCCAGAGGTGTTAAATTCACGCATAAAATGGCTCTCCTATTGATACGGTTGGATAACAGCGGATGTGGAAGCGAAAAGTATTCAATAACCTCAATCTGAAATTCAGTATAACAGATTAACACAAGAAACAACTCCTTAAACAACCTCTTCATTGAAATAAAATGACTTATGTTGTTCAGCTTCTGAGTTTCACTGCGTTTTTATAAGCCCCAAGTCAAACGAATTTGAGTTTTAAGTTGATTTATTATCTGATGTTACGCAGGGTGCTTTCGAGGTTTCCGCTTCAAAAAACGGAAACCTCGAAATCAATTTAAAATTCCATCTCAATTCCACCGATTTCATCAGTGGCTATTCATGTTTAACCCCTTCGGGGTTGAAACTA
>JAOZSV010000398.1 GCA_029939505.1 Thiotrichaceae bacterium
AGAAACAAGAATTGAAAGTCTTGAGCCTTACATTTGTGGCTTAGACCCGCAAATTCTGTTTCATTCCAGCCAATCCCAGCTTCTGGATGAGCTAAATGATTGGCCTGAAAAGCAGTCTCACCATGACTACGATGGTTTAGATGCTTTATATTTATTATTCACAATAGCCATTCAGCAAAATTGCTCTCAAAAAGCATGGATAAAGGGTAAATTACATTCCAGTCAATTCAAGCAAAAACCTATTAACTGGAATGGTTATTAGATTACGGCAGATTTGCTGTAATTTTATACTTGATACGCCGTAATGAAATGGTGAGCAGTGTGATTATTAAGTAATGCTCCTGCATTTACTGTTCGTGTCACGATACGTTTGTTGATGTTGTCAAAGCAAATAGGTTCTTGGTACACCACCCTATATATATGGGGGTGATAAGGAATGTATGGAATAGTTGTATAAACACTGAATAAGACATTGTTATTGGCATCAAGTAACCAATTTTGGTTTCCTTTCCAGTTTAAAATATATTGAAAGTGAACAGGATTTGTTGCATCTGCTATATTTGGTTTTGTTCCCATGAGCCGGATATCGGGATTAAAAACAATTTTCCTAAATTCGACTACTCCGTTTAAATTACGATTTGTAAAGGGAATTTGGAATAATTTTTTGTAAGGTCTTATATTCCAATTGTAGTCTACAAATGGGCCGTTTCCGCTATACATTGTATACAAATATTTATATAAATTACCTGTGTAGGTTCTCAATCCCATGTCTTGAGGTTGCAAGTTACTATAAGTCCCCATTTGCCAATATGGCGTATTATCCCCTCTTAGTTGAAGGAAAACTTCGTTGCCCCAAAAATTAGCTTCAAATTGGTTGGAATCCCCCACAACGTAATCTATTACAAGTTCTGTTGTGCCATCAGCATATAATCTTTTTGCTGTGCTTGCATCGGGCATGAAAACTAATGCTTTATGCGTAATGCAGTAACTTAGCCACGTTCTGGGTTCATTCGCTGTAAGTTGTGTCAAACTGCCCGGGTTTAGTTCATTTTCGGTAAGGAACCAAATGGAATTCGACTGATAGAAGACAATACAAACCTTTATAGTGTCGTCCGTGGGGCTTGTGGCAAGGGGTAATATGAATACGCCGGCTTGATCAAAATCTGTACCACCATAATAATTTTGAAATTGTGTTCCGCTTTTTAGCAAGTTATAGTTTCCATCAGCATCGTAATACCCCAACTCGAAATCAATAATGTCATCTACCGAACGTTGTGTTGTTGCTACATACATTCTTCCTGTTATTTCATCATTATAATTCACACAATAATTAAAACCATCCGAATTGGTGTAATTCGGATATGCGCCATTTGGGATTAACGCCTGAATTTCATGGCACCCATTAATAGGGACAATAGGCGGTAAATGCGATTGCAAAGAGGCCGATATTTGGCTTTCCAAAGTTTCCAATCTGGAAATCAAATTATTAATGCTCGTTGTGATATTGTCATTGCTGGATTGAGCAATACCCAATATAACTGCCGTCAAGCTGGAATGTTCTTGCAATGATTGCATTCCAGCAGCAAGTAGTGCCGTTTCTTCAGGCGTTAAATTGCCCGATTGAATTCGCGCATAAACATCGTCAATGTAAGCTTGCGTTAGTGTTGAAATATTTTCTGCCATAAATTTATCAAATAATTTTCAAAATGTTGTAAATAGAGGGTTGTTTGATAGCCTCATACCAATTGGCAAATCCGTTCGGGGTATCAACAGAAGCGCCGGCTGTGCTTTGTTCTATCTTCAACCAGCCCGTGGTTTCCCCAATAAAAATGAATTTTAAGGCTTGGTTTTTGCGGATTATTGTCGCTTGATTTATACCTTCAATGAGATCCGAACCAAATGGCAAAAGAGTAATATTATTTTGACCAATTTTTCCAGTAAAAGCAACAAAATCAATTTGAGTAGTATTAGGTACAGGGTTTTGAGGCAATGTAATCATAAAATTATTATTGGCATTAACCACTAAGCGTTGCCCCGCTAACGCTTGGTAACTGGCATTAATAACCGTGATTTGAGAACCTGTGATGTTTTGTCCATCTGATGAGGTTTCAATATTTTGTCCAGGTTCTAAACCAGCCGTCGATAAATCTAATATGCTCACATTAGCCGGATCGCCACCCAATGTTAACATGGCGTTAACTTGCGACAAGGTAACCGAATCATTTGGATTAACGCCAAGCCCTAATCCGGTAAGCTTATGACTATTCGCGTCGATTGTTTGAGAAAATCCGTCTGTCATTTTAAGATATAAATGTAAAGCATTCAACAAGCTAACTTCACCTTGGCGGCCCTCTACTACCTCCGATTCTAACAAACTTATCCGATTTCCCTGAGTATCTTCCCTTCCTAAAAGAGTGTCAAAATTTCCTTTAGCTAATTCTAAATTAGCAATTCGATTATTTTGGCTTTCTTCCCTCTCTACGAGAGTGGCAAATTCTCCCTTGGCTGATTCTAAATTAGAAAG
>JAOZSV010000048.1 GCA_029939505.1 Thiotrichaceae bacterium
GCCCCTACATCAGGGCAACCACAAGGGATTGCCCCTACATCAGAATATTTTCGTCACTCGACATAAGAATATTGTTGTAGGCTGCACACCTTTATGGTTGCCCTGAGTAGTTACGAATATTGTTGTAGGCTGCATTTGAAGTTTTCGTTTTTTGAAAAGAAAACCTCGAATCCTTTCTGGTTGCTCTGAGTAGTTACAATGCTTCTACAGTGACGAAAAATAATATCATTTTTCACTGAGTTGGCTCAAATTCGTTTATCCACATCATTCCTTGTATTCATTCATCATCCATTCAACAAAACGCCCTATTCCCACTGAAAGTGAAGTCGCCGGTTTAAAACCAACTGCTTTCTTTAAATTATCCACATCTGCATACGTGGCAGGCACATCGCCTGCTTGCATGGATAACATATTCTTTTTTGCCTTTTTGCCCAATGCCTTTTCAAGCGTTTCAATAAAAACCATAAGTTCAATGGGGTTATTATTGCCGATGTTATAAATCTGATAGGGCGCAATACTACTACTCGGATCGGGCGCATCACTTAACCATGCGATATTAGGCTCAGGGATTTTATCCAAAATAGCGACAACGCCTTTAACAATATCATCAATATAAGTGAAATCGCGTTGCATTCGTCCATGATTGTAAACATCAATAGGGCGATCTTTAAGAATGGCTTTAGCAAACTTAAAATACGCCATATCAGGTCGTCCCCAGGGACCATATACCGTGAAAAAACGTAGCCCAGTTGTGGGAAGGGCATAAAGATGTGCGTAGGTATGTGCCATTAACTCATTCGCCTTTTTTGTCGCAGCGTAAAGTGAAATGGGATGATCAACATTGTGGTGAACAGAAAAGGGCATTTTACTATTCAGTCCATACACGGAGCTAGAAGAAGCAAAAACAAAATGTTCGATCTGATGATGGCGACAACCTTCAAGTAGGTTAACGAATCCAACCAGATTGCTATCGACATAGGCATGAGGATTTTCAATGGAATAGCGCACACCTGCTTGAGCGGCTAAATTGACCACACGATTAAATTTTTCACGCGCAAAAAGTTCAGCTATGTCTGCCCTATTAGCCAAATCCAATTTAACAAAACGAAAGTTTTTGTTCCCTTCTAATTGAGATAAACGTGCCTGTTTTAGCCTAACATCATAATAATTATTGAGATTATCAAGCCCAACCACTTCATCGCCTCGCGCTAAGAGGCATTTTGAAAGGTGCATACCGATAAAACCGGCTGCACCGGTGACTAACATTTTATTCATAGATTTTTCTTTAGAAAAATTGGGTTTCTACGGAATCACCACGCTAAAGGATTAATGACTCGTGTTAATGCCACTGTCACAATATAAAAAAATATCGCTAAAGCACCTATCCAAGCTATTAGACAAATCGTTTTCGTCTTACCTCGTTTGATGGCAATATTGCCCATAATAATATAAACCAGTAAAGCCAGTAATTTCGCAGTCAACCAAGTCTGTGTGCCAGGATATTGCTGAAGAATAATAGCTAAACTAATACCACTAAATAATAGCACAGTATCAATGAGATGGGGTACTGTTTTAACCCAAGTTTGTTGCAATTTTGGACTTTCTTGTATTATCCAAATGCCGCGTATAAAAAATGAAATGAAAGTCAGCGTGACACTTGAAACATGGATGTATTTTATAATGAAATAGGTGTTTGCCATAGTCGGGGTATTTTTTTAACTTTTCGCTTTTCTCACGGATGGCACATGAATTATGTCGCAGCTAATTTTGGTGTGCTGGTTCAAGCAAAACATCAAGCGGCTCATTACCATTGTTAAACCGGTACTTGATGACTTAATCGCTACGGCGGGCTTTTGGGTGGATAATGCACTACCATCGTATTTTGCAAAAAGTCTGTGAAGATAATGCGTTTTAAGACGTTTGTTATTAGCGGAGTACAACGGATTAGCGAAATAAACGGATTGATGAGTAGGGCTGTTCATTCTCAGAATCAATTAAAAAAATCCGTTTATTTCTAAAATCTGCTGTACTAAAGGAACAAGAATAATCCATAAGAACTACAAGGATTGTATATAAAAAAGGATTAGATCGAAATAATACCCACAAACTATAGATATTCAGATAAATAAATTCACTAAAAACCTCTGAGGTTTAATTACAACTATTTTTATGAACATTTATAATCCCTTCTTAAACCATACCCACTAACTAATCCCTTCTTATATACAATCCTTGTAGTTATACGGTTCGAGCCCAAGTTTTTTCAAAGGGTTTCTCACAATCTGCTAATCATTTAAGTTGTAGTTGAGATTCACATTCGTTCATCACATATTCCAAGCAACCCATTATTTTACTTGGATTTTCAATGGAAACCGGTAGCGTATTTTCCGTAAAAGTATCGCCGTGTAATTTACCAAATCGCCAAAATTCACCCGTCGTCACAATACCAAATATGATGAGTTCTGGGTTATCATTAATTTTTTGGCAAGCAATCATTTCTGCTAAACATTGCCCCCAACCTTCGGTGAAATTTTCCTTCTTCGCTTCAACGATTGTCAAAATGGGACTGTTAATGAGATGAGTTACTGCTTCTTTAGTCACCGAAGAAAATAAGTAATCTGGTTCTCCAGAAAGTTCTTTATTAAAACAGATTGCTTGATGAGACCATAATTGCATTGTCTTGTGCTTTTTCCAAACCTCTTGTAAAAAAGGGTAGATAAACACTTCACATAAAAAAAACTCATTATCATTAATTGATTTATTTTGAATAACAAAATTCAAATTCTCCATAAACCAATTTGGGATAGCGAACGCAATATCATCAGATAAAAATTTTTCCCGTCTGATTTTTACGGGATATTTTTTAATAACCATGTTGATACTTTTAAAATCACTAAAAGCCATTAAAATACTCCTATTGTTCAGAAAAATAAATTCTTAGAAACCCGAAACCAAGTTTCTTCAAGAAACTTGGTTTCTCATCATTAAACGGATTCGATTCGAGGTTCAAGTTTTTTTGGTAACTTGAACCTCGAATTTAGTTTTTTGAAGAAAAACTAAAACCTCGAATGTTATTTCGTAACCATTCCTTAATGGCATTGCATCCTAAATACCTTCGCAATAGGCAAATGAACATCAAGCACTTTATCAACAACATCTGTATCATTCATATCAAAAGTTTGTTTTTTACCTTGCGAATAAATATTAATCACTTCCACAGAAGGCATGACTAACCAACAACTTCTAACTCCAAGCGCGAAATAAGCCTTAATCTTAGCCAATAAATCCGTAATCGCCTGTTTTGGTGAAAGGACTTCAATCGCTAAATCAGGTATTTTAGTGACGCACATTTCATCAAAAGCCAAAAAATCATCTTGTTGATCAACCGGGGGTTCAAGGTAAACAGATATATCCGGTACCAATTCGTCTTTCGCTTTGATATAAAATTGACTTAAATCAATGGCAGTCGCATCTAAACTTAATTCAACAAAAGGTGTGAACCGCTCATCATTCCCAAACAATATCGTCAAATTCGTTTGGGCTAGGCTATGTTTCTTTGATGGCATATCTATGCTTTCCGCTTCTTCAAAGTGGCTAAAGTTATTCATATTCATATTCCATAAAGTCTGAATCAGAATTAACAGAATGTTAGAATTAACAGAATTAATTTGAGCTTCGATAATTTATTCTGAAAATGCCTATTTTTCCCTTAGTACAAGGGATTAGCAGAGTACAACGGATTAGCGAAATAAACTGATTGATGAGTTGGCTGTTCGTTCTCAGAATCAATTAAAAAAATCCGTTTATTCCGTCAATCCGCTGTACTAACGAGACAAGAATAAACCGTAATAACTACAAGGATTGTTTATAAGAAAGGATTAGATCAAAGCAATATCCATTAACTAATCCTTCTTATACAATACCTTCGCCAATGGTTAATGGTTAATGGTTAATTATGAATGATTTTCGAGTCGAGGCTAACTTCTTTAAAAAAACGTTAGCCTCGACTTGAGTTTTTCTTCAAAAATCGAAATGATCGAAATAATGAATTAAATCAATCGTTTAAAGAGAAATTTGTGCACTTCATCACTAACCATTAACCATTAACCATTAATCATTCATTATTCACCATTGGCGAAGGTATTATATATACAATCCTTGTAGTTATTGTTTAAATCATGTTCAAAATCTCCTCAATCAACCCCTCCGTCTTCTGTATCTGCTCCTCCGCCCCTTAGCATCTTTTAGGGCAAGGCAACATTGCTACGAGCTGCACCAGCTTGATAAAGATTATCTTCCATTTCAAAATATATTAGTGTATCAATAACATCAAAATGACCACCTTCATATTCCCAAAAATAACGAGCCCACAATATTCCTATATAGATGTCCAGATAAGTTCCAACTGAGACCTGTCAGGTTTTTTCCACAGAATTAATTTAGAGAAGATACCAATATTCCTTAACTTAATGGCATTGACGCTGGAGCGTGGAAACGATAACGATAAAAGAAAATGATACCTTGTAAAATGGTGGGCAAGATAAAGCTTTGCCCACCCTACCCGGCTACCCGGCTACCCGGCTACTCACCCTACGTTCGCTTACAGACAAACTCGTTTGCCGTAGATTAAATGTCCACACTCCTCACCGTCGAAGTCTGCCACGTTCGGCATGTGTCCCCATTTGGCAAAGCCGAACTTCTCCAAAATCCTGATACTGCCAACATTGATATCAAGAAGCAGGGCAAAGAGTGTTTTGATCTTCAGCCCTTCACATTGGTTTATTGCATGTTGCATAAGCGCGTTTCCGACACCTTTTCGACGATACCCTTCGTGTATGTAGTAGCTAATTTCGATGGTGTGTCGAAGAGCCATTCTGCCTGGACGATACGGGCTTAGGCTGCACCAGCCGAGAATGACTCGATTATCCTCTGCCACCCAAATAGGGTACTGGTCAGGTATGTGGTCAACGAACCACTGTTGCCGGTCATCGACAGCAAACGGCCTTGTGTCGGCAGTTGCTCCTTTAAGGGCTACTGCTTGATTGTAAATTTCAACGATCTGGGGTAAGTCTTCCCGTTTTGCTATCCGAATGGTCATCCCATGTTTTTTTTATGTTATATATACTCTAAACGTTCAAGTTTTCGGATTTTTTGAATGAAATAACCTTCACGGAAATCAAATTCGTATAGAAATCCGATTTTTGAAAAAAATCGGATTATTTGCTTTATGCTTAATCCGAAAACTTGAACGTTTGGAATATATTTTTATTTCTCGTTCCCAGTGCTCCAACGTTCCTCGTGAGTTATAAGTATTTAAATGTTTGATTTAAATCGTTTTTTTCGTAGGGTGGGTAGGAACCAATTTTTCTTGTTCCCACGCGCCGGCGATGAAAAGAGGTTCATCACGCTTTGAGAAGTGTGATTTCCGTGATTTCCAGTGGACAGTTAAAACGCACTGGCGGTCCAAACGGTGGACCAATAACCCCTATTCCTCGTGTGGTATATAGCCACATTTGATTGACTTGATATAAACCGTGATCATATTTTTTGCCAGAATAGGGTAACACCAGGGCACCAATAAAAGGAAGTCGCACTTGTCCACCGTGCGTATGTCCTGATAGTTGCAAAGTGATTCGGCTATCTTTGGCATAATTATCTGCTAAATCAGGCTCATGCACTAATAAAAGTATTGGTCCGTTTGGCTGATGATTTTCAAAAGCAAGGGATCAATTTCCACTCGAACCTAGTGTTAACCCCGCTAAATATAAATGTGCTTCTCCAATCGTCAAATTGATTCCTTGATTAATTAACAGAGAAATACTGGCTGCTTCTGATAAAGTTGTTTGAACGATTTTTGGATAATCATGATTCCCTAATATAGCAAATACGCCATATTGTGCTTTAAGTTTGACTAATATTGGTACTAATTCTAAAATGGATTTTTCTTCACTATCAATATAATCACCTGTTAAGACGATGATATCAGGTTTTAAATGATTAGCCCGTTTAACCGCTTCTTGTATCAAAGAGAGTGGGGTATAAGGATAATAATGCAAATCACTTAATTGAACTATTTTAAAACCTTCTAAATCGCTGGGTAAATTCTTAACGAAAACTTTAACATGTTCTATCGTCAACCATTTTGGCTCAATTCTCAGCGCATATTGATACGTCAAAAAGAAGATTATTGAAATAATAATCAGTGTTCTCACTACTAAAGACAAAAATCGTCGCCAAGTCATCATTTTTTTCCTGATATTTTGTACGCGACGCAGAGCGTCGCAGAATGCATTCCCAACAGGATGTTGGGAACGAGAAAAGTTAAGCCTTGGAGTCCAAACCTTCAGATTTGGATTTGGAGTCCAAACCTTCAGATTTGGAAGTGTTCGAGGTTTGAGTTTTTTTGAAAAAAAAACTCAAACCTCGAATTGATATTTAAACGAAAAAATCCAAATCTGAAGGTTTGGATTCCAATAAATTAAATGGCAGTGACGCGCCATGTGGTTCAACAATCCGCTACGCTGGGCTGTCGCAAATACGTTCCCACGCCAGCGCGTGATAAAATGGTGTAAAATGATTTTTCTGAAAAACGATAGATGGAGTGAAAAATGAATAGTTCAATACAAAGCTATCAAGCGGTTATTCAATTTTGGTTTGAAGAGACGGAGCCTAAATACTGGTTTAAGAAGGACGCTGATTTTGATGATGAAATTAGAAATCGGTTTCTCAGCAGCTACCAAGCTGCAATTCGTTGTGAATTGTTTGAATGGCGTAAAGTGGCAGAAGGACGTTTAGCGGAAATCATTGTGTTGGATCAGTTTTCTCGTAATATGTTCAGAGACGCTGCACAAGCATTTTCCTTTGATAGCTTGGCCGTTTCGCTCACTCAAGAAGCGGTCGCTGGAGGATGGGATAAAGAATTACCCATTCAAAAACGGTCATTTTTATATATGCCCTTGATGCACTCAGAATCTTTAGTTATCCATAAACAGGCCAAAAAATTGTTTTTCCAGCCGGGTTTAGAAGATTACTATGAGTACGAACTAAAACATCAAGCAATCATCAAGAAGTTTGGCCGTTATCCACATCGAAATAAAGCGTTGGTTCGTGACTCAACAGTAGAGGAAATCGAATTTTTAAGGCAGCCTGGTTCATCTTTTTAGGACTGCGGTTGCTAATGGCACCTATCATAGCTTTTTTGCTTGTGAGACGTACTGCTTTTTTTTCAATTATACTCAACGTGGTGACAAACTTAACTTTAAAGTCTGTGAAGATAATGCGTCTTAAAATGTTTGTGACTTATTATTAGCGGAGTAAGGCGGTTGGCAACACCGTTGCCCACCCTACGATAATTCACCTCAAACACCAAAGGCGGTGGGCAACAACAAACCGTTGCCCACCCTACGATAACTAAAAAGTTCAATTTATTCCCGCGATGAGTATAATGACAACTTATAGCCAATGTTAATAATAAGATTATGGTTCAAATTAGTTCTTGAAACGAGCAGCCTCTTCATAATTGAACGAAACGAATAAAAATGTTTTCTAAACCACATATAACGGAATAGTGAAGACTTTGTCCAATAGCCTCATACAACTTATTCGCAAAATCCATTTCTACTGCATGAGTTTCAGTGTAGCAATCACAACGTGTGCCATCATTCATCTTTTTTTCCATTTCACCATTTTGTTCTTGACACCATTGTTTTTGGTAAAATTTTTCATCATGAACCCGCTTGGCATGAACGGAATATGAGGTGAACAGTGATGCGATGATAATTGTTATTATCGTTTTTTTCATATAAAATAAAATCGTTTCGAGGCTAAAGTTTTTTAAAAAAACTTTAGCCTCGAAGAGGTTTCCGCTTCAAAAAATGGAAACCTCGAAAACTAAACCTATCAGGTTTGAAGCAACGTTGTAGAAGTGATTTTGTACACGTTCCTCAAGAAATCCTTTGAAAAAAAATAAACATCATCTGTTCAGAATTTTGTAAGAACCTCAATAGTTATCAATAATTTTAGGTACTATGCACATTCCTTATTTGCCTTATGCTTAATCCGAAAACTTGAACGTTTGGAGTATTTGAGTTGTTACTCGTTACTCGTTAATTCTCAACTCAAACATTGACTTCTTGTGCAAAGGAGTAAATTTCTACACCCAGTTTTTTTGCGACGGGTAATGCTCTGTCTTCAACCATTGGTGAAATCAACAGTTTTCTATTCGCTTTCTGCCCGTGTTTCTGCTCATAAAACCGGACTTTTTTATCAAAGAAGTAAACATCGTGTTTATCAGTCGCTGATTTAATTTCAGCAATGATTAATACCCCATTTTTGATAATCAAATCTAATTCAATTTCTTCAGGATAACCAAAAACAACGCCGTCATCATCATGTTCATCAACATGAATGACTTCGACTTGGGAAAATTCTTCTAAAATAGCGGCTAAACCATTTCTAAAAGAGGCTTCTGAATTGACTCCCCAACGAGCACCCATTGCCATTAGGCGCTGATCAAATTTGGACATTTGTATATCGTGTTCCTTCTCTTGTTTCTTTTCTTTTTCTTTCTCTTCTTCACGCCATTTGCGATCCTCCTCAATTTTCTGATTGAGCCGTTGCTCCACTTTCTCAAGAGTCGCTGTGAGTTGTGCAAACTTTTGATTATCAGCCTCAATTTTCTGATCGAGCCGTTGCTCCACTTTCTCAAATCGTTTGCGATCCTCCTCAATTTTCTGATCGAGCCGTCGCTCCACTTTCTCAAATCGTTTACGATCCTCCTCAATTTTCTGATCGAGCCGTCGCTCCAGTTTCTCAAATCGTTTGTGATCCTCCTCAATTTTCTGATTGTGCCGTTGCTCCACTTTCTCAAGAGTCGCTGTGAGTTGTGCAAACTTTTGATTATCAGCCTCAATTTTCTGATCGAGCCGTTGCTCCACTTTCTCAAATCGTTTACGATCCTCCTCAATTTTCTGATCGAGCCGTTGCTCCAGTTTCTCAATAACAGACGTTTGTTTATCAATCGAATGATCAAGCTGTGCTATGATCTCATTGAAACGATCTTTCATTTCCACTTTGTTAGCAAAATGCGGGCGAGCGATATCCAGCATCGTTTCTAGGAAACTGTCATCATTATTTAGGAGTATCGGTAACTCTTTTAAAATCATTTCTCTGACTTGTTGTGTTTGCATATCAATTCCTCTTGATGAGATGTTCAAATGTGAATTAAGAGTTAAAATTGGAATTCAACGCTTTGGGCGTTTTTTGGACGGATTTACAAAGCTAAAGCGTTGTACTCCAAACAACAAAGCTAAAGCGTTGTACTCCAAACCACAAAGCTAAAGCGTTGTACTCCAATCTCTAGCTTATACGAATATTTCAAACTCCCTTATTTTAACGCTTTAAGCAATGCCACCATAAAATCCCATATCATCCCAATACTCCCTATATGAATTTTTTCATCTGGAGAATGGGGATCTTTAATTGTTGGGCCGATGGATATCATATCCATACCAAAAACCTTATCTCCAATGATGCCACATTCCAGCCCCGCATGTATCGCCCTTACAGTAGGGGTTTTAGCAAACCACCTTTTATAAACATCAAGACTTTTCGCTAACAACGACGAGTCCATATTAGGTTGCCATGCAGGATAACGTGTATCGCTGTACGCTTTGCCACCCACTAATCGAGCCACCGCTTCGATGCGATGACTTAAAGCATCAATCTTTGAATCTATCGAACTCCTCTGACTGCTTAAAACTTTTAATTGCCCTTCATCAATGCTTATCAAAGCAAGATTATTGGAAGTTTCCACTAGCCCCTCAATATCTTGAGAGTTAGCAGCAACGCCATGAGGCAATACCATGAGAACATCAATCAGCTTTTGTGTGTCTTCTGATGTCACTGCCTGATTAAATCCATTGACTTCATTGACTTTAATAAACAAGTCAGGATCAGTGTTTTGGTATTCCGCCTTTAAGGTTTTTTCCACCGTTTGCACAAGCGTTTTTACGATTTGAATCTTATTCATTGGCACAAATACAAGGGCTTCAGAATCACGGGGAATGGCATTATGGGCAGTACCTCCACTGAGATTGGCTAACCTCAGTTCCACTTGCGTTTGATGCAGTATTTGGGTTAATATCTTAATGGCATTAGCCCTTTGGGCATTGATGTCAATACCAGAATGACCGCCCTTCATACCACCAGCGTTGATTTTCATTAATTGATAATCGTTTGGCACGTCAGCCCATTTAAGGGGAACAGAAAGGTGTGTATTGATGCCGCCAGCGCAACCGATCATAAAACACCCTTCATCTTCAGAATCAATATTAATTAAAGTTCGTCCTTTGAAAAAACCCGCTTCTAACGCACTTGCACCGATTAACCCCGTTTCTTCATCAACCGTAAAAAATAATTCCAAGGGCGGATGTGAAATTGTTTTATCCAGAGCTAAAGTCATTGCAAGGGCAATTGCGATACCATTATCAGCACCCAAGCTGGTATTATCAGCCGTTAACCATTCCCCCTCTTTAACCAGTTTAATAGCGTCTTGAGTAAAATCATGATTAGAATCAGGCGTTTTTTCACAAACCATGTCTAAATGCCCCTGAATAATAACAATAGGCGCGTTTTCATAGTCTGATGAAGCTGGCACTTCAATTAAGAGATTGCCGATTTTATCGTTTTTTACTTCAAAATGGTTTTCTTGAGCCCAATTAATGAGCCAATGCTTAATGGCTTCTTCGTTACCAGAACAACGGGGAATCTGGTTGATCTGTTCAAACCACTTTAAAATGTCGTTTGTTTTTTTATGTTTATAAATCATTTATGTCGCTTTCCGATAGTGATGAATTTGCCTTTATTTTAAATAACTGATGTTACGCAAAGCTATTCTATTCGAGCTTAGAAATCCGATTTTTTCAAAAATCGGATTTCTTAAACATCTTGGAAACATAGTGCGTCACATCAGTAAATCATAATACACAATCATAAAAAAATTAACAATAGAAGCACTTAATTAAAACAGCCATCAACTCAACAACAGACAGATTGATTTAAAATTTGTCTCAAGCCGGATTTAGTACAACAGCTTAGAGAATTGAACGGATTGATAGTGAAAAAACTTGATTCTCATAAATTTACCCTTATATGATAATAATCATAATATTAAGGAGTTGAAATAAAATGAATATGGAAAAACTAACCACTAAATTTCAACAAGCATTGACAGAAGCACAAAGTCTTGCTGTGGGGCGTGATCACCGTTTTATTGAACCTGCACATGTTCTATTAGCACTGTTCAATCAAAGAGATAATAGTGTCAATCACTTACTGGCGCGTGCTGGTGCTAATCTGAATCAAATCCGTTCTAGATTGATAGAAGCGTTAGAACGCATTGATAAAATCAGGGATCATCAGGGTGAAGTTCATATTTCTAATGACTTAAATCGCTTCTTCAATCTCACCGATAAACTGGCACAACAGCGGAAAGATCAATATATTTCGAGCGAATTATTTATACTGGCTGCTGTAGAAGATAAAGGGTTCATCGGAGACTTACTGCGTAAAGCTGGCACGAATAAGGCTTTATTAGAAAAAGCGATTGAAGAAATGCGTGGTGGGCAACAGGTTAATGATCCCAATGCCGAAGACCAACGCCAAGCCCTTGAAAAATATACGATTAATCTGACTGAACTGGCGTTACAAGGAAAATTAGATCCGGTGATTGGGCGCGATGATGAAATTCGCCGCGTTGTGCAGGTATTACAGCGGCGCACGAAAAATAATCCGGTATTAATTGGACTACCAGGTACCGGAAAAACGGCTATCGTTGAAGGTTTGGCTCAACGCATCGTCAATGGTGAAGTGCCAGAGGGCGTAAAAAATAAATCATTATTGGCACTGGATATGGGTGGATTGATTGCGGGGGCTAAGTATCGTGGCGAATTTGAAGAACGGTTGAAGGCGGTGTTGAATGATTTAGCCAAACAAGAAGGGCAAATCATCTTATTTATAGATGAACTGCATACAATGGTTGGCGCAGGTAAAGCGGAAGGCGCGATGGATGCGGGTAATATGCTTAAACCTGCTTTAGCGCGGGGCGAGTTACATTGTGTCGGTGCAACGACGTTGGATGAGTACCGGAAATATCTTGAAAAAGACGCTGCCCTTGAACGGCGTTTCCAAAAAGTTCTAGTGGAAGAACCCAATGTTGAAGACAGCATCGCCATTTTACGTGGACTCAAAGAACGCTATGAAGTCCATCATGGTGTCAACATTACTGATCCAGCAATTGTCGCAGCGGCAACCTATTCGCATCGCTATATCACTGAGCGGAAATTGCCCGATAAAGCCATTGATTTAATTGATGAAGCGGCTAGTTGTATTCGTATGGAGATTGATTCCAAACCAGAACGGATTGATAAATTGGATCGTCGTTTGATTCAGTTGAAAATTGAACACGAGGCTTTAAAAAAAGAAACTGATAACGCTTCAAAACAGCGTCTTGAAAAAGTTGATAATGAAATCAATAAGTTAGAAGAAAAGTTGGCCGATTTGAATGAATTATGGCGGGCTGAAAAAGCCAACGTTCAAGATGCCAGTAATATTAAAGAAGAACTGGAACAAGCCGGTTTAGCAATGGAAACGGCGAGCCGTGCTGGGGATTTAGAACGTATGGCCCAATTGCAATATGGACGCATTCCTACATTGGAAAAACAACTGGAAAATGCACTCCAAGAGGAATCACATCAAAAGATGCAATTGCTACGAAAAGCGGTAACAGAGGAGGATATTGCTGAAATCGTATCTAAATGGACTGGCATTCCCGTGACTAAAATGTTGGAAGGGGAACGCGATAGATTGCTTCGTATGGAAAATGCTTTGCATCAGCGTGTTGTGGGGCAAGAAGAGGCGGTGCAAACCGTTGCCAATGCGATTCGCCGCTCCCGTGCAGGTTTGGCTGATCCAAGCCGCCCTAATGGTTCATTTTTATTTTTTGGACCAACAGGGGTTGGTAAAACGGAATTATGCAAAGCACTCGCCTTTTTTTTGTTTGATACTGATGAGGCGATTGTTCGTATTGATATGTCGGAGTTTATGGAAAAACACGCTGTTGCTCGCCTCATTGGAGCGCCGCCCGGTTATGTGGGCTATGAAGAAGGCGGCTATTTGACAGAAGCCGTGCGCCGCCGCCCTTATTCTGTGATTTTGTTGGATGAGGTGGAAAAGGCGCATCCTGATATTTTTGGTGTGTTATTACAAGTATTAGATGATGGACGCTTAACCGATGGGCAAGGGCGAACGGTGGATTTTCGTAATACCGTGATTGTGATGACTTCTAATCTGGGTTCACAATTAATCCAAGAAATGGCGGGTGAAGAAAACTATGATGCGATGAAAACTGCTGTGATGAATATTGTTGTGCAGCATTTCAGCCCAGAATTTATCAACCGTGTTGATGATGTGGTGGTGTTTCATCCTCTTGGTCAAAATCAAATTCGCGTTATTGCAGATTTGCAAATTGATTATTTGCGGGAACGTTTGCTCCTACAAAATATGAATTTGGTTGTGAGTAAAGCTGCTTTAACAGCGGTTGGAACAGCAGGTTTTGATCCCGTTTATGGGGCACGCCCATTAAAACGCGCTATTCGACAGAGCTTGGAAAATCCTTTAGCACAGGAAATTTTAGCAAATAAATTTGTGGCAGGGGATACTATTGAAGTCGATTGGCGGGATGGAACAATGCAGTTTAAGAAGGGGTGAAAAACCTCAACTGTTGGCTTATTTCCAATTCTTGCTGAGAAACCAAGTTTCGAGGTTCAAGTTGGTAAAACAATTTGAATCTCGAATTGAGTTTTTTGTTACTACTCAGGGCAACCACAAGGGTGTGCAGCCTACATCAGAATATTTTCGTCAGTATTAATAAGGATACTTCAGCCTAAAGTTTTTCTTCAAAAAACTTTAGTTGCCCTGAGTAGTTACGAATTTTTTTCAAAAAACTCAAACCTCGAACTCTATTCGCATTTCAAGACTAATTTTTTATTATATCTTAAAAAAATCAACTGTGCAAGCCGTTATTTTAAATAAAAAATCTATCTCATTGAAATACAAGATATTATAAAAATCATGTTAAATTTCGACGATTGATTCATAGTGCAAAAAAAATAATAACTTATTGAATATGAAAAGAAAATAATATTATCCCTTGATTTTTTGTTGATAATCAGGCGTTCATAAAATTAAAAAGTTTATTTATCAATAGGTTATATCGTATATTGAAAATCATAATTGAAAACAATTCTCATTTGCATTAACATTGTATCCAATTGAAATTCGGAGTCCAACGCTTCAGCTTTGGTTCATTTTGGAGTCCAACGCTTCAGCTTTGGTTCATTTTGGAGTCCAACGCTTCAGCTTTGGAATTCCTATACAGGAGATAATTATGACTTTACGTGACATGAATATTGGTGGCCAGGCTAAAGTGATTGGCCTTCAAAAAGGTAATAAAGCCTACAGGAAAAAATTGCTGGCGATGGGATTAACACCAGGAACAGAATTTAGCGTGACACGTTATGCGCCGATGGGTGATCCCATAGAAATTAATGTGCGTGGTTTTGCCCTCAGTCTGCGAAAAAATGAAGCCGCCCCTCTGCTTATCAAAAGGCTTGAACAATGAAACATTTAGTTATTGGTGTCGCTGGTAATCCGAACTGTGGTAAAACGACACTATTTAATGTCTTAACAGGTACTCGACAAGAAGTCGGTAATTGGCCAGGCGTAACCGTTGATCGTAAAGACGGTTTTTATAAACATAAAGAGTATGACATTAAATTAGTCGATTTGCCAGGGACTTATTCCCTTGATGTCCCTAATACGACTTCAATAGATGAGCAAATCGCCCAAAACTATATCCTTTCTGGTGAGGCTGATCTCATTATCAATATTGTTGATGCGTCTAACATTGAACGAAATCTCTATCTCACAACCCAATTATTAGAGATGGAAGTTCCCTTAGTAGTCGTGCTCAACATGATGGACATTGCGAAGGAACGCAATATCACAATTGATATTCCCGCCTTATCAGAACAATTGGGTGTACCAGTCATTCCAATCAGTGCGGCTAAACATGAGGGCATCGAAGATTTAAAACAGGCGATGGACATTGCCGCTCAAGCTAAACATATTCCGACGCTTAGAGTAAAGTATCCCGATCTGATTGAAAACGCACTCACCCAATTATTGCCCACCATTACTGAGCGATTACCCGAAAATATCAAATCCCATGCCCACTGGGTTGGCTTAAAACTATTAGAAGAAGATAGTTTTGCGATACAGTTAGTGGGAGATGATATGACAAATATTGTCACCAACTATCGTAAAAAAATTGAAAAAGACTTAGACGAAGAAATTGATATTATTATTGCGGACAGTCGTTATAGCTTTATCACAACGATTATTGGGAAAGCAGTGAAAAAAGCAGGGCAGGTGACAAGAACGGTCTCAGACAAAATTGACAAAGTTGTTCTCAATCGCATCCTTGGTATTCCCATTTTTTTAGCGATAATGTATTTGATGTTTATGTTCACCATCAACATCGGAGGCGCATTCATTGATTTCTTTGATATTTTATTTGGAACCATTTTTGTCGATGGATTTGGTCAACTTCTCAGCGCGATAGGTTTACCAGACGCATTCGTCATCTTAACAGCAAACGGAATTGGTGGGGGTATTCAAGTTGTTGCGACTTTTATTCCTATTATTGGCTTTCTATACCTTTTCTTATCGTTTTTAGAAGACTCCGGCTACATGGCACGCGCCGCCTTTGTGATGGATCGCTTTATGCGGTTTATAGGACTTCCCGGCAAATCCTTTGTCCCCTTGATCGTCGGTTTTGGCTGCAACATTCCTGGAATCATGGCAACACGCACCCTTGACAATCAACGTGACCGTATTTTAACGATTTTAATGAATCCATTCATGTCTTGCGGAGCGCGTTTACCTGTCTATGCCCTATTTGCCGCCGCCTTTTTTCCCGTCGGCGGACAAAATGTCATTTTTGGTTTATACCTGATTGGCATTGCAGTCGCTATCATGACAGGGCTCATAATGAAAAACACCTTATTAAAAGGAGAAAGTTCGCCCTTTGTCATGGAATTACCCGCTTATCATATGCCCACCGTGCAAAGTATTCTACTACGCACTTGGGAGAGACTGAAAACTTTTATTTTTAATGCTGGTAAACTTATTGTGCCAATGGTCGTTGTCTTGACATTTCTTAATTCTTTAGGCACCGACGGCTCCTTTGGACATGAAGATAGCGAAAAATCGGTACTCAGTGAAATTGGGCGTTCTCTCACTCCCGCCTTTGAGCCTATGGGGATTCATGAAGATAATTGGCCAGCCACGGTGGGTATTTTCACCGGTGTTTTGGCTAAAGAGGCCGTTGTTGGCACATTGGACGCGCTCTATACACAACTGGCTGAAACTGACGCAGAAGAAGAGCCTTTTAGCTTCTGGGGAGGTATAAAAGAAGCTTTTGCTACGATTCCAGCCAACTTAGCCGGTATCACGGATATGATTTTTGATCCCCTGGGATTAAACGTGGGTGATATTTCCTCTACAGAAGTGGCTGCTGAAGAACAAGAAGTGAGTACAGGAACTTTCGGTGCAATGATCTCGCGATTCGATGGTAAAATCGGTGCATTTGCCTATTTACTGTTTATACTACTCTATTTTCCTTGTACAGCAGCAATAGCGGCGGTTTACCGAGAAACCAATATGAAATGGACGCTATTCGTGGGTGTTTGGACAACGGGATTGGCTTACCTGTTTGCAACGGTATTTTATCAATTGGGAACTTATGCAATACATCCGATGTCTTCCATCGCTTGGACGCTAGGGCTATTATCCCTGTTTGCGATAACTATCGGCGTATTTTATCTCTATGGGCAGGGCGGTAAGAAGCATATTGAGGTTAGCCCAGCACTTTAGCAAGGAACGTGCATGAAATCAACTCTCCAACTCGTCTGATTCAACTCGACAACTAGACCTGACAGGTTTTAGAAACCTGTCAGGTCTGATTCAACTCGACAACTAGATATGACAGGTTTCCAAAACCTGTCAGGTTTAATTTCGGATATGATTTCATTTTCATTATAACGAGAAAATTGAGTATGTCATCCAATAATATCACACCGCCACAATTACGTCTTTTCGCCATATTGCTTGCCATGCCAAATGAGGAAAGTTTGGCTGTTATAGAAGAAATCACTAATGAAAACAACTGGTTAAAAAATTCCGTTCCCGAATTGAAGGAAATGCCCTTAGAACTTTGGCAAGCAGAGCATACCCGTTTATTTATGAGTGGTCGTCCAACTTGTTGTCCCCCTTATGAGTCCGTTTATATTAATGGTATCATGAATGGACCAGTTTGCGGTGAACTGGAACAGTTCTACAAATTGATAGGTTTAGAATCCGTTGAAGAAGTGCCTTCTGATTATCTTGGTGTTCTGCTAGAATGCGCTGCCTACTTACTAGAGCAATCGCCCTCCATTCAAAACGGAGAAGAAACCCATTTCCAAACATTATGGAAAAATCACTTAGCCAAATGGGTCCCCAAATTTGCCACGGATTTACAAGAAAATAGCGAAATACGCTTATATCAACAACTGGGATTGAAATTAAAGGAATTATTTTAAAATGTCTCATTGGCAATTACTGGATTCGACTGATAATGATGAAGAGATCATCAACAAAGTCATTGGCGTTTTTACAGAACTGTACAAAACGCATTTTATGGATGAACTCTTAGTTAATCATCATTTACCCATAGAAATTCGCGCTTTTCGTCATACCGATGTGTGGTGTATTTTTCTACTACTCACGCCTTGGACACTGGCCCGATTTTTTTTACCAGAACGCGATCCCGGATTGAAACTTCCCCCAGGTTGGCGAGCCGAAGAGCGAGCTACTGCTCCTTTAACCGTAATTGGTCCAGCGATGCCAGTGGATATTTTAGGCGGGCGTGAACAAGCGCATTTGAATTATCACCCCAAATTAGGTCATTATTTGATTCAACCGCTCATTCAATCAATGGAACAGTTCAAAACACCGGAAGAAGCCTTTCATGCTTGGAATGAAGTGATTAAAACGCGCAATCGCGTGATTGAAGAACAAAAGAAGCAGTGTAATTGGCATAAAGAAGTTTCCCGACGGGAATTTTTCGCAAAACTGAGGAAACGGAGTTGAAAACGACTTAGCTTTGGGCGTTTGGAGTCCAACGCTTTGAGCGTTTGGAGTCCAACGCTTTGGGCGTTTGGAGTCCAAACCTTCAGATTTGGCAATGGAGTCCAACGCTTCCGTTTTGGGCGTTTCTCGAATAGTCTGCTAAAGCAGACTATCCGAATTAGCAGGCTTATGAGAACAAGTATGGAACATAAAAAAACTGAAATCACAGTGACACGTAAGACGTGTGGTTCTAAAACCATGGCATTAGATACATTTCATGCTCTTATGTCGGAGAATTTTCGTCAATCTTTGTGGGTGGAAGGTATTAAGTATGATAAATCATCTTGGGAACGTGTTGATCAGCGTATGCTGGCTAAAAAATCGGGACTCAAACACTTAGTTACCTTGCACAAGTGAAAATTTATGGTTCGGTACATACATAATATCAACCTCGCTAACTGCCCATTTCATCATTTATCAAATGATTGTTCTTCTATTTTAATAATTTCATGCTTCACAAAAAGCAGGTTTTTATAAATTTGCTGTAAGTCATTTATATGGGTTGCATTCAAGGTATGGCTAATAAAATATTGATATTTGTCGTGATCAAGTTTGTCTAAAATCACAAAATTCCAGTTTTCACCAATAATAAAAGCGCCCTTTATTAACTTGAAACCGTTAAACTCAATACCCGATATTAATTCGGCTAACAATTGGGGTCTTGGATCATCATTTCTAATGGATTTTTTAAATTCTTGGATAAAAAAATAAGGTTTTTTTGAGTACTCCAAGCCCTTTGATACCAAAAAGTCTGTTGTACCTGTCAATACGAATCTATCGGTTCTATAAGTGATTTTTTGTTCATAGAAATCTCTTATTTCATGTTCTACGTCTGTAAACTTCACCCGATTTAAAATGGGTGAAATAAATTTCACCTTTAATTCTTCTTCATTATAACTTTCTATTAAAAAATAATTATCTCCAATTAAATTCTCGAAAAAAACTTGATCATCCTGACTCATTTGAATCTCAGATTCAAACCAGTTACAGAATACCTCAGTGGAAATATTTCTTTTCATACTGACAATATGTTCTAAATCTTTAAAACTAATTGTACCAAAAGTATAAATGGGTACTTCTTTTTTTTGGTTTATTTTTTCAGAAGACATTTCTCACCTAATTATCTCTCAAATATACTTTTCTGATTTTTTTGAAGAACGAGAAATCCGATTTTTGAAAAAATCGGATTTCTTGATTCGCCTTATGCTTAATCCGAAAACTTGAACGTTTAAAGTATACAAGCAAAGAGCAATAATCTCATCTCAAAAAAAATGGAAAAAGGATAAAAGGGGTTTTGGAAACCTCTGATATCTAAGTCAAATTTCGAGGAAGCGTACTTATATCAGGTATAGGATATGGTTCCATAGAAATTTCTACTCGTTGAGTTAGTAATTTTTTTATCCGCTCAAAAAGCTGAATCATATCAAAGCTCTTTTCATAAGCATCTATCAACATAGCCGCTTTATCACTGTCGGTTTCTGGATATTCATGAGTCAGACTGTTTCTTCTTTCCCGATAAGTATGCCAGTCTTCAACACTGGTTAATATTCCCATTCTTTCAAGGCGATTAAGCATATCTCGAAAAAACATATCTTCATCCCGTTCATCAGTCACCGTCAATATTTCTGGGAATAATCGCTTGCCCATAGAATCAACTGTTTTAGTGAAACGGAAAATGAACCGATCTAATAGATCGATCTCTTTATCAGTTATTTTTGTGAAAAATGTTTCATCAAGTGGAAAATACCCAGCAAGTTCAGTCATAGCACGTATGAGGTGTAGAAGATTTCGATGTTCTTCTTCAACGAAAAATAAGAGTTTATCATAATTCATAAACGAACTCCACTCTCTTTTGCGACTTGTTCAATTCGTCGTTGTTCAATTGGTTTAATAGACGCAAGGATAATATCAATACGCTGTTCTCCGAGTTGTTGTTGTAATTTCGCCCATAATTGCGATTTTTTTCGTACCCGAACCAGTGGGTTTTGCAAATCGGCTTCTACCAATAAATCAATATCACCACCGCGCTTTGTCTCATCAACTCTGGAGCCAAAAAGCCATACATCTGCCTGTGAACCCATGATCTCTTTAACCGATGATTTGATGATTTGTCTTTCCTGAAGAGTTAGTCGCATTGTTAATATTATGAATTGTAAAATAATTGGGAATTGAGGTATTTCTTATGTCGCTTATCACTTGAGCGATTTTTTAGCCAAATAGGGTTTTTCTGGAGGAACAGTTAGCTGTTGATTTCTTGGATTGATGATCACATCCATATCTGCACAAACTAATCCCATCTTTGTTTCCTCTTGTTATTCAATAACTTATCTTATAAAATGGGGTTAGCTCTAATGGCACTTACTTAAGGATTATTAACCGTTGTAGGTTGGGTTAGCGATAGCGTAACCCAACATTTTCCTGCGATTGTCGGGTGACGCGACGCTAACCCGATCGACATTTTGAAGCCAAATTCGCTTAAGTAACTGATGTGACGCAAAGCGATTCTATTCGAGCTTAGAAATCCGATTTTTGAAAAAATCGGATTTCTTAAACATTGTTTCGCCATTTACGTTTAGAAATCCGATTTTTGAAAAAATCGGATTTCTTAAACCTCTTGGAAACATAGTGCGTCACATCAGTTACTTAACTAAAGGCAAAGTCAATTCTATGACAACCCCTTTTTTTTCTGTACGATTATAGGCATGGCATGTCCCTCCTACCTCCCATATCAGCGAAGCCACCATTGACAAACCAACTCCCATGCCTTCTTGTTCACCGGTAAAATACTTTTCGCCTTGATAATAGGGCATCCACATTTTGTCCAATTGCTCTGGTGAAAGTGTCAGCCCATCATCACTAATTCGTAAACGAATCGCATCAGAAGAAAGCGTCACTATGGAAAGTTCTAAAATAGGGGTTCCTTTTGGATGAAATTTTTTTGCATTTGAAAAAATCTCTATCAAAATCACTTCTATTGCCCAACAGGAAAGGCGTATAAAAGTCTTATTAGGATTTTCAATTTCTTGTTGAGAAAGATGAACCGACTCAATATTTAGCCTATCCTTAATTGTAGTAATATTCAACAATAGATCATTTACATTACATGGCTCCCGCGTGGTTTGAGCCATAGTGGACATATTTACATATTCAAGAATTTCCTCAATCTCAGTTTGAAGACGACTCCCTCCCGTGTCGATTCTTTCAAGCCACTTTTTAATTTCTTCTTTCGTAAACTCTGCAAAATTCTCCAAAACATATTGACTTGTTCTAATAATAGTCAATGGCGTTCTCAATTTATGGCTGATTTGCGATTGAAGTGTCCACCGCTGCCGGTTAGCCAAGATCGTATCTGTTATATTACGCAGATTGAGTAACTTTTCATCTGATTCAGAAGACATTTCCATGACATCGACTCGCAACCAAAATGCTTGGGCGGTTTCTGTATCAGGGCGCACGAGATAACGAGGAATTTTTTTCTGTGTGAGATCAATTGGCAAAGGAGAACTTTGTGAATCATACATTTGATGATACTGTTTGGCAACCACTTCCAAAAAAGTATCGTTGATCGGTTCATCTTTATTCGTCGGTAGATTCAAGTAAAGGCGAGCTTTTGAATTGGTATAAACTATCTGGTTATTATTATTAAGAATCAGATAAGCCTCATCACTATTGTCAATAACCCACTCAAATTTAGCCTGTTCTGTGAGTAAACGGCGATAACGATTCAGTTTGGAAATGGTTTCTATCCGCGCCCGCAATTCAAAAATATCATAAGGCTTAGAAACGAAATCATCAGCACCTGCTTTAATACCTCGTAAACGTGAATCTCGATCCTTTAAAGAAGTAACCATGAGAATGGGTACTTGAGCCAAAGTGGAATCCGCTCGCAAACGTCGGCAGACTTCAAAGCCATCCATAATCGGCATCATCACATCTAATAAGATCACATCAGGGATTAATTCCGCCGCTTTAGTCAAAGCTTCTTGTCCATTCGTGGCAAAAGCTAATTCATACCCTTGATTGCGTAATAAACGTTTAAGAACGTCACGCATTGAAGGTTGATCATCAACAATAAGAACTGTACTTGTTGGTTTCATCATCATATTGCAAATTTGGACGTTTTTTGGAATCCAACGCATCAGCTTTGGAAATTTTTTGGAGTACATTCGAGAGCTAAGGAATGGTCACGAAATAACTTCCCGTTTTGTCTTTTTGCTTTAGTTACCACAGGTTCCACCTGTGGCTATTCACATTCAACCCCTATCGGGGTTGGCAAATCATTTACAGATAGAGGGAAATTATTTCATGATCATTCCTAAGTAGAGCTAAGTAGAGCTAAGTAGAGCTAAGTAGGTCGGGTTAGATGGCGCAGCAAAAAAACGTAACCCGACACCGGGCGATTTATTAGCTAAGTAGGTCGGGTGACGTTATCAAGCGTCGCGTGATAAGCTAACCCGACCTACCATACTGATCCAAAGCGGAAGCGTTGGACTCCTGGACATTTAGCCCTTAGCCACCAAAATCGGACATTCTGCATAGCCAATGACACGATCAGAAACGCTACCCATGAGTACTCTGTCTAATCCAGTGCGTCCGTGACTGCCGATCACAATCAAGTCAACCTCTTTTTTCTTCGCGATTTCTAGTATCGCTTCAGCCGGTCTGCCGCTCAGTAGCTCAACTTCTACGGTAACACCTGCTTGAGTCATAAAGTGTTCTATTCGTTTGATTACTTCAACAGCGTAACCATGCGCCCCTTCTTTCAAATCAGAAGATCGAACAACAGAAACAAGCAATACAGGGGCATAGAGATGTCTTGCCATTTTAGCGGCGGCATCGGCAGCTATATCACCATAACGTGAACCATCAACTGCCACTAAAATCCTCTTACCCCCTATCTTTGCGGATTCTGGTACGACTAATATATTGCACTGTGCATGTCCAATCACTTTAGCCGTATTACTGCCCATCATGAGTCGTTTCATTCCGGTATATCCCCGGCGTCCCATGACAATAATATCTGTATGGTTCTTTTCAGCCTCGTTCACGATTTCCTGATAAATTTCTACACCATTACGAATCGTTATTTCGCAATCAACTCCCGCATCCGTTGCAGTCGTTTTAACCGTCTCAAGATGTGCAAGAACATCATTCTTTTCTTTTTCAAGAAATTGTCCTCCAAAGGATTCATGTTCAGGATTGCTCATCATGACAGACATTGCGGATAAAGTACCATCCGTTCTTTGCGCGAGTTTAATCGCCTCGCGTTCTGCACCTGCACTTGATTTTGACTGATCACTTACAACGAGAATTCTTTCAAAACGCCCTGTTGGTGATAATTGTTTTGAGCTTGGAAAGAAATCTTCTTCTTCTTTAGCCGTTGCTTGGAAGATGGCTTCTTTTTCCGCCGCTAATGCAAGCTCTCTGTTGTTTTTCATATAGCCTTTGATAAGGGCATAAAGAATAATAATTGCCCCTGTAGCAAGAGCGAGTATCAAGATAGCAAAACTGCTGTAGTTTAAAATAGTGATTGTGCTTTCACTCAAAGGATCAATTTCCCCCATTTCGGACAAATACACAGGTACTTTAAGTCCTCGACTGAATAACACCAATATCATAATCACGCCCATGACGAGTTTGACCATGAAATCTTTGACATAAGTTGTGCCAATGGCTCCCAGTTGAACACCAAACAGTGAACCCGCAAGAATAACCATTGCCAAACGAATATCGACAAAACCGTCTAAGGCATATTTAATTGTACCGCCCATCCCCATAACAAAGGCGACAACCAATTCAGTAGCGGAAGCCATTAAACCTGGTGCCCCTAAGACATACATCATGGCAGGTACACCAATAAATCCGCCGACTGCAATGGTTGCTGCTAACATGCCTGTCGCAAAACCAACTGGAATGGTAAATAGTACCGAAATTTTTGTACCAAGACTTGGGAAGTACATCATAGTGTAAGGGATATTAACAGATTGTACCCAACGTGCTAACTTGGTCACTTTATGTTCTTCGCCGCCTGTGTCACTTGATTTGTATGCTTTAATGGCATCGCGGAGGACATAACCACCAACGACTGCCAGCACGACCACAAATACCAGAGAGACATAAAGGTTAGAACCCACATCGCCAAAGACGTCCTTGATTTGGGTTTGTATTGTGGCTCCATAAAGCACCCCGGCTTCAGCCGAAAGCCCGATAATAAGGCCAAGTTTGAGATCAACCTGCCCATATTTTGCCCGTTTCATGGAACCAACAAGTGCTTTGGGGAATTTATGGCACATATTACTGGCAACAGCCATAATAGCGGGAACACCCAAGCTCATCATAGCGGGTGTTAACACAAACGCGCCACCTGATCCGATAAAGCCACTGACTAAACCGCCGATAAAGCCCACTATAAAAAGAAAAAGGATTTCTTTTAAATGAATATCAAGAAATCCCCCAACCTCAAACGCCAATGTCGCTTCTTTACCTGTGGCATCTGTTACTGTAATAACTTCTTTCTCAGGAATACCAGAAGCAACATAAATTACTTCATTGCCTGAACCCCGAATTTCACCTTTTGACGCTTTCCAAACCAGTTCTCCAGTCGTACCAGAAACCTTGAGCGTTATTTCCTCTAAGGTTTCGAGAGCCGGATTCGCAGGTTCAAAGACAAATTCCTCTGCTTGTGCGGATGCCCATCCGACGATTTGTAGGCTCAACAGCATTATGATAAATCTGCTGGTTTTTAATAACTTACTCATTATGTTTATTTTCCTCTCGTTTATTTTTTGATCGATTTCGCTTTGATACCTAACAAGTCCCAAAAACGACCGGTAAACGTACCATGCACAAATGAAAAAATGAGTGCGATGCTAATTGGCACGATAAAATACCAGCCGCCTTGTTTAGACGACTCCAAGATGGGTTCGTTGTAATAGTAGAGCAAAAAATAGAGTATCGCGCTAGTGAGACCAAATAAAACGGTTTTAATTATAGCACTTGTTTTATTCTCCATAAGATTTCCTTTAGTTAAATGAAAAGGTGTCAATATTGCTATCACATTCAGTCTGTCAATTCTTGAACAGAATTGATAGGAGATTAATTTAGTGCCTGAACGGAAACTGTCAAATCGCACTTGAAAATTGATAATTTTCTGTCTTAAAAACCTGGCAGGTTTGGGGGGGTTTCGATAAGGTACTATTTCATCTTTTAAATGACAACAAATTTTTTTACTAAATAAAAGTTATTTAGTATCTGATGTTACGCACTATGTTTCCAAGATGTTTAAAAAATCAGATTTTTTTCAAAAATCGGATTTCTAAGCGGCGATGTTTAAGCGGCGAAACGATG
>JAOZSV010000205.1 GCA_029939505.1 Thiotrichaceae bacterium
GATTGAACCTACGACATGCTGATTAAGAGTCAGCCGCTCTACCAACTGAGCTAACAGCCCTGATTTATTAAGTGCAACTATTCTACTAAAAAGAAGTGAATACTGCAAGCCTTTTTTGAAAAACAAGATTTAAAAGCTAAAATTCTAATCGTCTGATTTTTTTGTCAAACGATGGTATCTTTCAAGCAATTCTTCTTGGCTTTCCGTAAAATTAGGGTCTTTTGGAATACAATCAACGGGACAAACTTCCACGCATTGCGATGTTTCATAATGACCCACACACTCTGTACAGAGTTCGGGTTTAATCACATAAATTTCTTCACCTTGTGTAATCGCACCATTGGGACATTCCGGCTCGCACACATCGCAATTAATACATTCATCTGTAATGTAAAGCGCCATAACAGTAATATTGATTCAAAAATTAAGTAAGTGATATTAGCACATTTTTTTTAAAAGTGCAGCACAAACGTCTGGATGAACAAATTCATCCACGCAACCCCCTAATGTTGCAATTTCCCTCACAAGACTTGAGGAAATATAGGTATATTCGTTTGCTGGGGTAAGAAATAGGGTTTCAATATCAGGAATCAAGGTACGATTCATTCCTGCCATTTGAAATTCATATTCAAAATCTGACATTGCTCGCAGTCCTCGTACAATAACTTGTGCTTGACATTGTTTAGCAAATTCAGCAAGTAAGCCATTAAAGCCGCATATTGTGACATTATTTAATTCTGCCAAAACATGAGTGGCTAAGTCAATACGTGTTTTTAAGGAAAAAGCAGGGGTTTTAGTGGAATTGGCGGCGACTGCCACAATAACCTGTTCAAATAATTTGGCCGCCCGTTTGATTATATCAGTATGTCCGTTTGTGATGGGATCAAATGTACCTGGATAAATGGCTGTTATTTTCATTTAGATAATAATAGCATCACTATAATTGGAAAAAGGTTAAACATAAGAGTACAATGCGAAATAAACGGATTTTTTATTGGCTTGATAATAAGAATATATTTTTCCGTTAATAAATTATTTCAAATAAAAACAAATAGTTAAATTTTAAAATCGGCGGCACTCATGATATTTATAAACATTTTCGATTGAAATATTTTGCTTTTCAAGTACGTTATAGAAGTAATTAATAATTAATAATTAATAATTAACAATTCTATCCAAAAATGAAAAAAATACTACTTATTGGTACAAGTGGGCAAGTGGGTTGGGAGTTACTGCGTTGTCTTCCGTTTGGAGATGTGATTGCCGCTGGGAGAAGCCCTAACAAATTGCGACAAGCCATTATTGATTTAGCCAATCCCGATTCGATCCGCCGTGTTATTCGTGAAATTAAACCAGCCATTGTCGTTAATGCTGCCGCTTATACTGCTGTTGATAAGGCGGAAGAGGAGCCTGAATTGGCTTATGAGATTAATGGTAAAGCCCCTGGTATATTAGCTGAGGAATGCCTACGCTTAAATGCACTGCTTGTTCATTATTCAACGGATTATGTCTTTGACGGGAGTCACACTCAACCTTATACGGAAATAGATGCAGTCAAACCATTAGGCGTTTATGGTGCAACAAAACTTGCTGGTGAACAGGCAGTGAGCTCTGTTGGAGGACAATATCTTATTTTACGCACTGCTTGGGTGTATGGTTTACTGGGTAAAAATTTTTTATTGACTATGCAACGCCTTGCTAAGGAACGTGAAGAGTTAAAAGTGGTTGCTGATCAAATTGGTGCGCCCACTTGGAGCAGGATGATTGCAGAAGCGACGGCGCAGATTATTGCACAGTTATATTCACCTTTATATCAACTTGATATTGAAGAATTATCTGGTTTATATCATTTAACTTGTGCAGGAGAGACAAGTTGGTATGAATTTGCTAAAGCCATCATAGCGCAGTCTGAAAAACAACCTCGTGTGTTGCCCATTACTACTAGCGATTATCCTACTCCAGCTAAACGTCCTGCTTATTCTGTATTATCTCAGACGAAACTGCTGGAAACTTTTAATGTGATTTTGCCTGTTTGGGATAGGGCGTTGACACTTTGTTTGACAACATAGTTTCGTTATAAATTTTCCGTAACGACTCAGCCGTTGGGTAAATGCCATTAAGTTAAGCAGGGCGAACACGCAGGTTCGCCCCTACAAGCACAGAATACGCGGGGTTTGGTAGGGGCAGTCCTGCGTGTCTGCCCTTATAATGGCATTGAGCCGTTAGCCTTGAAATTGATTTCAAGGCTAAAAGCCAAAGCAGGCTCAGCTAATTAAATTATTCAGTCTGCTTTAGCAGACTATTCGAGGCGAAAGTTTTTTCTTTAAAAAAACTTTCGCCTCGAATGCTTTCAGCCTTGAAATTGATTTCAAGGCTGAGTAGTTACCATTTTCCAAAGCTGAAGCGTTGAACTCCAATTCCAAAGCTGAAGCGTTGAACTCCAAAATCATTAACATTGAGACTTTTTTATGCAAGACACACTTACTCAACTTGCACAACATCATCGCGATAGTAAAAAATTTGTGCAGAAGATAAAAGAGACTGCCGAAACACGATTTGGTTTAGAGTTTTGGAATGCATGGGATATTCATATTGTGCCTGTATTGAGCGAACAGCCAAAAATAGCCGATTTTGGTTGTGGACCTGGTATGTTATTAGAATATTTACGTGCTCGTTACTCTCAAGCAGAATTAATAGGTGTAGAATATGCCCCGTACATGTTGGAGGAACTTGATAGTAGCCGCTATCAGGTAATTGAGCATGATTTGAATAAAGCCAATCTGCCCATCGCTGATAATAGTTTGGATGCTATCACCAGCATTTTTTGTATCCATGAAATGATTCAACCTATACGATTGCTACAATCTATTCATCGCTGTCTTAAACCGGGCGGACGTTGTTTTATCATTGATTGGGAACGTGAATCCCTTGAAAGTTATGTCGCCGAACAAACCACTGATGATCTTTTTGATAAGAATGTCAGTGATGAAACTTTAGGTGAACTATTTACACATTTTATGGAGCATAATCGCTACACTTTTAGTGATTTATTATGGCTATTTGAACAAACAGGTTTTACCGTTTTAGAAAATAAGCGTTTCCAAAAGGATCGCTTTAGGCGATGGTGTATAATGGCTTCGTGATTGTAATTACTCAGTGCCTTGAAATTGCAAGCCTAAAAGCCAAAGCAGGATCAGCTAAACTCTTTCTCTAATTAGTCTGTTTTAACAGACTATTCGATGTTTTTCTTTAAAAAAACTTTAGCCTCGAATGCTTTTCGCCTTGAAATTGATTTCAAGGCTAACCGCTGAGTAGTTACTTGTGATTAATGTTGAAAACTCAATCCGTTGATAATGGAACAGGATTCGAGGCTAAAGTTTTTCGTCAAAAAACTTTAGCCTCGAAAACTTAATTTTAATATTCGTTTAGCAATTAGGCATTCTCTTAGAGTTTTATATGCAAGAGGGAAGATGAAGGATATCTTCCCCTTAATAACTCTTTCAGAATATCAAAATCTATCTGATGAAGAAATAGAACATATTGATCAATTTGTCTATCGGTTTCAAAAGCTGCAAGATGATATGGGAACAAAACTTTTTAAATCTGTTTACGAGGCTAAAGTTTTTTTGAAGAAAAAACTTTAGCCTCGTAGCTAATCTAGGTGAAACTGTCGTTTTTAATAAGCCTATTTTAGAAATCTTAAATATTCTGAAAAAATATGGTGTTATCAGTGATAATGTTAATTGGCAAACAATGAGAGAAATTAGAAATGCGCTGGCTCATGAATATTTAGATGATATAAATAGTGATATAGAGCTTCTAAATTCTCTTTTTGAAACAAAGGGCTTAGAGCTTGTTCAAATATTTCAAGAGGTTTTAGATTATATTAAAGCGAATATGGTTTCAAACCTATTTGAAGAAACCCAAATTGAGATAAATAGATTTTATGAGACTCTCGCAAAATCAGATTTCAGCGATTCTAAAGGCTAAAGAATCGTTTTTTCCCCATTCTAAAATTTACCTATTTGGCAGTCGAATTAACGATTCCAGATGTGGTGGTGATATTGATTTATACATCTTGTCTGAAAAAAGAGTTTTAGATGGCGTTAAAAAAAGAATAGATTTTTTAGTGATGCTTAAATCTTTAATAGGGGATCAAAAGATAGATGTTATTTTAGCTGATCAATCCCAAAATAGATTAATCGATAAAATCGTCAAAAAAGAGGGAATTTTACTTGTTTAACCGTTTCTCCTTTCCAAGATAAAATATGTCATGACATTGGATTTTCATTATCGGTTGCTATAATTCTGGCACGATCCTTTTAGAGCAGATTATTCGTCAACATCCTGCCATTGCCGGTTTACCCGATGAAGGGCAATTTTTAACGGATGCTCTGATAACCCCAAAATCTGTGGGGGTTCCCCGTTTGTGGGTGGAAAAAGAGACTTTATTTCGTTTTGCGCCCGATGAAAAAATGGTTGAGGCGGCGCAAGTTAAAAAAAATTGGATTGATTTGTTGGATAAGCCTGATGCTCCTTTTGCAATGGAAAAATCACCGACTAATGCTGCAAGAATGTTATGGTTACAACGTCATTTTGAGCCAGCTTATTTTATTCATATTGTTCGTAATGGCTACGCTGTTGCTCTTGGTATCCATGATAAAGTGTTAGCGGTTTATGGTGAAAAGCCCAATTTGCTCCAAAAGGCGGCGAATCAATGGGCGCGGAGTTTAGAAATCACTTTAGAAGATGCGCCCAAATTTTCACATTTTTTGGAAATTCGTTATGAAGATTTAACGGCTAATCCGTTCAAAACCACCCTTCAGATTTTTGATTTTTTAAATTTACCACCCTTTTCTCCTCAAATATTAGAAAAAAAATATACAATACATGGTTTACAGTCAGAAATTAAAAATAAAAATAGTTCCCGTTTAGCACAAATGACTAAAAAACAAAGGGGAATTATTGAGGTGCGTGCGAAGAAATTATTAAAAACTTATGGTTATAAAATTCGACGTTTTCGTTTTTTCGGATAGGGCATTGATACTTTGTTTGACAATAGCATTGTCATATGCGAATTAAGAGTGAAAATAGGAGTCCAACGCTTCAGCTTTGGGCGGACTGGACTAACAAAGCTAAAACCTCGAACTCCATTTTGACAAAGCTAAAGCGTTGTACTCCATTTTGACAAAGCTAAAGCGTTGTACTCCAATAACAAAGCTAAAGCGTTGTACTCCAATAACAAAGCTAAAGCGTTTTCGAGGTTTTAGTTTTTTTTCAAAAAACTAAAACCTCGAACTCCATTTTCAAAAAAAAATCAACTCTTAATTCGCATTGTAATGACTACGCATACAAACAGTAAACCGATAGGCATTTTAGGGGGTACTTTCAATCCCATTCATCATGGGCATTTACGATTAGCCTTAGAATTATATGAGCGGTTAGATTTAGCCAAAGTGCTTCTGATACCTTCCGCACATCCTCCTCATAGAGCGCAACCGTCGATGAGTAGTCAACGCCGTTTAGAAATGGTGCAGGCGGCAATAGTGGGGGTGGAAGGATTATGTGTTGATGATCGTGAATTGCGGCGGCAATGCCCTTCTTATACTGTTGATACTTTAAAGAGTTTGCGCGAAGATTATCCTGATCGCTCTTTGTGTTTGATTTTAGGATTGGATGCGTTTTTAGGAATACCCAGTTGGTATAAATGGGAACTGCTGATCACGTTAGCGCATTTAATAGTGGTGCGCCGCCCAAATACTTTAGAAGAAGATCAAAGTCCGACTATTTTTAAATTTTTTCAACAACATCAAACACTTAACGTTGAAAAGTTAAAAAGAAAAACGGGGGGTACGATTTGGGTGGAAGAAATTCCAATGCTTGCGATTTCGGCAACACAAATTCGTGATTTAATTGCAGCGGGTAAAAAACCGCATTATTTGCTTCCACCTGCTGTTTTAGATATTATTAATAGCCATCATCTAGTTCGTGAATAATTATGAAGAGTGAAAAACTTTTAAATGTCGTCAAAAAAGCGTTAGAAGATAAAAAGGCGACAGAGATTAAAATCCTTGATGTCCATCAATTCAGCAGTATCACTGATTTCATGGTGGTCGCCACAGGTAGAAGTGCCAGACAAGTCGTCGCACTGGCTCAATATGTGATAGAAAAAGCCAAATCTCGTGGACATCGCCCATTAGGGAATGAAGGGACTAATTCGGGTGAATGGGTGTTAGTTGATTTAGGCGATGTCATTGTGCATGTCATGCAGCCGCAAATCCGCGATTTTTATCAACTGGAAAAATTGTGGGCGGAATTGGGCGAAGATATGTCGTTGAAACAAATTCAAGAATTAAGGGATAATCCCCTTCTTTAAAATAACAATTTCTACGCGGCGGTTTTGCTGCCGCCCTTGGCTTGTTGTGTTAGTGGCAATGGGATTATTTTCACCAAAAGCCTTAATAACCAATTGTTCTGGATTAATGCCTTGTGCGATTAAAACCTTTTGCACCATCTTTGCACGACGCTTTGAAAGTTGCTGGTTATAGCTTTTGTCACCCATATTATCAGTATGTCCCTCTATCAATATGGTGCGCGAAGTATGTTGTTTAATCGTTTCTGCAAGTTCTTCAACTTTCAATTTTCCTTCGGGCAATAAGTTGGCTTGATTTGTTTGAAAAAGAACGGCATTCAGCATGAATTGCAAACCACGTCCTGTTTTTACAGCTAAAGGGATATCAGTACTTAAAGGGACAGCGATGATAGGTGCTGGTTCAGGTAATTCAGCTAAAGAGAGTCCTGTTATAATAGATGGTCCTGTTCTCACTGCACAGGCGAAATCCAGTACCATTATTATAATGAGTAGGAAAAGTGTTTTTATCAATTTCAGATTTTTGATGTTTTTCATTTCTTAAACCTTGCGGGTGTTTCGAGCTTAGAAATCCGATTTTTTTCAAAAATCGGATTTCTAAATCTCAACTTGAAAAAGCGAGTTTTGCAAGAGGCTCTCTTGAAAACAATTTTCACTATAAATTTTAAAAGATTAATGAAGTTATTGCAACATTTAAAAAAAACTTTAGGGCATAAACGTCTTAATAAATCCATTCCTCCTCAATTCTCCACTCTCATTAAAGATAAAATGCCCGCCTCCGCCCTATTAGGGAAACAAAGGGCATTTATAACAGAGACAAGCTATGGCAATATTCCTATTACCCTGACAAAAGAAACGTGTATTCATTTCCGCCTTTTTCCCAATAGCGACATTATTACAGGGATACGTTTAAGATTTGGTACTTATTGTCGCACCAATCAGTGTCATATTACGGTACAAATAAATAATCTCACTCATCGCATTAATGCCAGTTATTTAGTTGATAATGAATATGTCGATATTCCCTTATCGACGCTGCAAACTTGTACGCCAGGGCAAGCGGTGGATATTTCAATTTACTCTGAAGATGCGACAGAAGAAAATGTTGTTGCTCTTTGGTGTAGTAGAATACCCCCCCTTTTTATTAAGACGCTTTGTTTAAAATCTTTGGTTTTGCCAAAAGTATCCGCACCCCGTGTCAGTATTGTCATTCCCGTATTTAATAAGGCATTATATACTTATAATTGTCTATTGGCATTGCAAGCCTGTGATACAGAAATCAGTCAAGAAATTATTATTGTCAATAATGCTTCTACAGATAAAACGGCTGCTTTATTGGCAAATTGCGCGTTTAAAATCATTAATAATTCAGAAAATCAAGGCTTTGTGCAAGCATGTCGGCAAGGAGCGGAAATGGCAAGCGGTGAATTTATCTTATTTTTAAATAATGATACCCAAGTTATGCCCGGTTGGTTGTCGAATATGCTTAAAGTCATGGATACTGATCCAAGCGTTGGGATTACAGGCTCCAAGTTGATTTATCCCGATGGGCGTTTGCAAGAGGCGGGTGGTATTATCTTTAACGATGCCAGTGGTTGGAATTATGGACGTTTACAGGATCCCACTTTTCCCCAATTTAATCAAAGCCGAGCGGTTGATTATTGCTCTGGTGCCAGTTTAATGATTAGAAAAAGTTTATGGGAGCAACTCGGCGGTTTTGATATGCGCTACGCGCCCGCCTATTATGAAGATACCGATTTATGCTTTGCAGCACGTCAAGCGGGCTATAAAGTATTTTACTGTCACGATTCAGAAGTGATACACCATGAAGGCATCACCGCAGGAACGGATATCAATAGTGGCTATAAAGCCTTTCAAGCGATTAACCATGAAAAATTTAGGGATAAATGGCAAACCGTATTAGCGACGCACTACCCGCCTGGCACGCCACCAGAGCAGGCGATAGAACGATTGGATCTCTAGTTTTGTAAATGATTTCGAGGTTTCAGTTTTTTGAAGAAAAACTGAAGTCGAGGCTAACGTTTTTTTTT
>JAOZSV010000206.1 GCA_029939505.1 Thiotrichaceae bacterium
AAAAAATCGGATTTCTTAAACATCGTTTCGCCGCTTACTTAGAAATCCGATTTTTTTTCAAAGATTTCTTAAACATCTTGGAAACATAGTGCGTAACATCAGTCATTAAGTAAAAAGTTTTAAATTCTGTTAATTCTTCAATTCTGAAAATTCTGATTTCGAGGCTAAAGTTTTTTCGTTAAAAAAACTTTAGCCTCGAAAACAATAAAAAATGCCCTACACAACATTTTTAAATCCGTTTATTCCGTCAATCCGTTGTACTACCACGCTGATACAAAGGCACCAAACCTTCCACCACCACTCTATTTTCCGAAGAGGGCGTTTTATACATTTTAAACACCTCCCATAATCGGCTACCTTCCCAACTTTCCGTTTTTTGACTATACAACAATCGATTTAAAATTTGGATTTCCGTCTGCAAGGGCTTATCGCCGCAATGCGTGCAAATTTCTCCCAAACTATTGATTTCTTTCAAATTTTTATGATTTTTCCAATGCACTTTAGCCCAAATAAGAAGTGCTTCTTTAGCTCCTTTTACATCATCGCTCTGACAAGCCCGTTTCAGCCTTTTAATAGCCGTCTTATCATTCGGCGTATTTTGAACAGGCTTAGGAATTGTACGCCTATTCGTCAACCACCACGCAATAACAGTGCCGAGCCAACCCAGCGCGAGAATGAAATTAAGCCAATTCCCATAACTTGTGACGACTTCTGTTGGCACTTTTATCGGCTCGGCACTCTCTATCTTATCTCCACTATCTCTCTTTACCAATGGCGCAGAAGTAGTCTGTGGCGATGCAACATTATCAACAGGTTGCACATCAGCAGATTCTACTTCAATCGCAGATTCTACTTCAATCGTGCGAGCGGGTAAACTGGCGATTTCGATTCGATGGGTTTTAGTATTCCACCAAGGAACCTCAATCGCAGGGAGAGTATAACTTCCCCCTTCAGAAGGAATCATAGCCACTTTTTCCTCACGGCTACTGATAATACCTTGACTTGTTCCCTGCTCATCAAGTTTTGCCTTATCGGAATATTGTTTCAACGCTTTTGAAAGAGAAGTCTGAGAAAAATGACTCAATTCAGGCAATTGCCCAGCAGTCAATCCCTCTGCCAAAAGAGTTAATGTGCGAGTCGCAGGTTCACCCGCTTTAAAATGGGTTTCTGACCAATTCTCCTGTAATTTCAAATGTTTAGCAGGTAACCAAACTCTTCCTTTAAAAGAAGCTGGAATCGGTTTCACTTTAAGCGTGATAGATTCTGAGCGAGAACGTTTAATATACGCTTGCCTATCAAACAAATCATCAAAGAACGAATGAGAACGTCTGCCCTTAGAAATCTGTGCTTCTAACATCACAGGCTCAAGAATCAAATCGCCACTTTCTTGCGGAAAGATGGCGTATTTTCTTTCAAGAACCATAAAATTTTTGCCATCGCGTTGCGTTTTATACTGAACATCTTCACCCAATTTTTCGACAATCCCTTCCCCATCCTTAAATTTCGGCTCAGTCAAACTCGCATTTTTGATATTGATCGCAAAAAGCAGACGCACCGTATAAATCACCTCAGATTGAACATAAGGATTCTTTGGTTCAACCTCAACTTCTAAAAACAGATTACTCTCGGCTTCTCCAGATTGCTGTACTTTTTGCACAGTAATACTACTTGGTGCAGTACGTTCTTGACCAAAATCAATTGACGGAATGACTAAATGACCTGTTCGTTTTGCCATCACAGTCAAAACCCATTTTTTCGTACTGCGCTGTTGACCATTAATAATATTAATTTGGCTATTCTGACTTTGATTAAGAATATCAAAATCAGTTTGAAGAGGGCTAAAATCAGGATTGCCACTGATGCTGCCCTCCGTTTCAAAAACAATACGAAACGATTCGTTCAATCGCACGGGATTGCGATCAGTTGACACGTTAATATTAGCCGCAAAACTATTTATAGTCGCCGCAAACAAGCTGAATAGTAGCAATAGGTTGAAAAAATTATTATTGAATATTTTCATTATTAATCATTAATTATTAATTCACTAACATGATTTATCATCTTATAAACTTCAAAAATTTTTATTATATCATAATATGATTAATTATGGTAACTACTCCGCCTTGAAATCAATTGCAAGGCTGAAAGCTAAAGTCTGTTAAAACAGACTAATCTTAGAGTTTAGCTGGCTTTAGCCTGCTTTGGCTTTTAGCCTTGAAATTGATTTCAAGGCGCTGAGTAGTTACTAATTATGAATATATTAAGTTCTGATTTTTGCTGAAAAAATATTTACCTCTTTTTTACTCTAAGTGATTGATTTTACAAAAAAAAAAAAAACGATTTAGCCAATTTAAAAAACGATTTAGCCAATTTTACCCATTGACAACTTTTTCTGTTTTATTTAGAATAACATCATTTTAGAATAACTATTCAGAAGTTAATAAACAGATTAAAAGATTTTTGTAACTACTCATGGCAACCACAAGGGATTGCCCCTACATCAGAATATTTTCGTCAGTCGAAATTAAGAATATTGTTGTAGGGGCAATCCTTTATGGTTGCCCTGAGTTTTGAGATTTAAAACTCAAACCGATTTTTCAATTCATGATATTCGGGAGATTGTATAATGTCAGAAAAAGTGGATAAAAATCAAACCACTGTTTCTCGCCGTCGCTTTCTATTTCAGATGGCTGCAACAGGAGCAAGTACGGCTTTGATTTCTCAGTCGGCGATAAGCGCGACTAATCTGTTAATGCCAGAGTCTATTGAGAATCCTCTGGCTAAATATCCTAACCGCGATTGGGAAAAAACCTATCGCGATTTGTATCACTACGACTCTTCCTTTGTTTTCCTCTGTGCCCCCAACGATACGCATAATTGTTTATTGCGGGGATACGTGAAAAATGGCGTAGTGACTCGTATTGCCCCCAGTTATGGCTATCAAAAGGCGACTGATTTAGATGGCAACGGTGCCAGCCAACGTTGGGATCCGCGTTGCTGTAATAAAGGTTTAGCCTTGGCACGGCGTTTTTATGGGGATAGACGTTGTAAACGTCCCATGATTCGCAAGGGCTTTAAGGACTGGGTGGAAGCCGGTTTTCCGCGTGATCCTAAAACCGCAGCTGTGGATATGAAATATCTGCAACGAGGAAAAGATCCGTTTGTCGCCGCGACTTGGGATGAAGCGTTTGAATTGTCAGCCAAAGCCCTAAAGAACATTGCTGAAACCTATTCCGACGAAAAAGGTCAGGAAAGATTGCTGGCGCAGGGTTATGACCCCTTAATGGTGGAAAAAACCAAAGGGGCGGGTACTCAAGTCTTGAAATTCCGCGGTGGTATGCCGCCATTAGGCATGACCCGTGTATTTGTTCAGTACCGTGAAGCCAATGGCATGGCTTTGTTAGATGACAAAATACGGGGTACTGGTCCAGAAAAATCATTAGGTGGACGGGGTTTCGATAATTACAGTTGGCATACTGATTTGCCACCGGGACATCCCATGGTCACGGGTCAACAAACAGTTGATTTTGACCTTTGTAATGTTGAACATGCCAACATGATGATTGTTTGGGGCATGAATTGGGCAACCACTAAAATGCCTGATGTACATTGGCTCTCCGAAGCGAGAATGAAAGGCACTAAAATTGTCGTTATCGCTGCTGAATATAGTGCCACTTGTAATAAAGCCGATGAAGTGATTATTGTACGTCCAGGGACAACACCGGCTTTGGCGTTAGGTATTGCCCAGGTTTTAATCAGTGAAAAGTTGTTTGATGATGCGTATGTCAAGGCGAATACCGATTTGCCACTCTTAGTACGCATGGACACTGGCGAAATGCTGCGTGCTGGCGACGTGTTCCCTGATTATAAACTGGCAGAACTGAAGAACAATACCATTGTGCTGAAAGCGGGTGAAAAAGGACCAGCGATTCATGAACAACCCGGTCCTGTACTCACTGAGAAACAGCATGAAGAATGGGGCGACTTCGTCTTCTGGGATGGTGAAGGAAACAAACCAGTTGCAATGAATCACGACCAGATTGGCAAGCATTTCTCAGGGAATCCGCTGTTAGAAGGCAAGTTCGATGTGAAACTGGTTTCTGGCGAAACCGTGAATTGTCGCACTGTCTTTGATGTCACCAAAGAAATGCTGGATGGCAGTTATACGCCTGAGAATGTCGCCAAATTGACTTGGGCCCCTGCTGAAGCAATCATTGGTTTAGCGCGACAAATCGCCGCTAACAAGGAAAAGACATTATTTACGGTGGGCATGGGTCCAAACCAGTATTTCAATAATGACCTTAAAGACCGTAATATTTTCCTCGTGGCTGCTTTAACCAGTAATATTGGTAAGTTTGGCGGTAATGTGGGCAGTTATGCGGGTAACTATCGGGCCAGTTTCTCTAATGGCTTGCCTCAGTTTGTGGGTGAAAATCCTTTTAATATCGAATTGGATCCCAATAAGCCGGCTAATGTCAAGAAATATTGGAAAGGTGAAAGTGTCCATTATTTCAACCACGGAGATACTATCCTCCGCATGGGCGATACCGTTATCACCGGCAAATCTCACATTCCCACGCCGACAAAAGCGTTCCATGTCAGTAATTCCAATTCGCTCATTGGTAACGTGAAGGGCCATTATGACTTTGTGTTTAACACCTTCAAAAGGGTTGAATTTATCGCCCAAAATGAATGGTGGTGGACGCTCAGTTGTGAATATGCCGATGTCGTGTTTGCGGTTGATAGTTGGGCTGAGTTCAAATATCCTGACATGACCATCAGTGTCACCAATCCATTTTTATACACGTTCCCAACCTCGAAAATACCCCGTATCCATGATACCCGTTCAGATATGGAAGTGGCAGCGGGTATTGGTAAAGCCCTGGGTAAACTCACTGATGATCCGCGTCATGAAAAATATTGGCACTTCATCGAAAACGGCGGTGTACGTCCCTACATCCAACGGATTTTAGATCATTCTAATGCGCTGCGCGGCTTTAAAATTGAGGATTTGGAGAAAAAAGCGGAAGTCGGTATCCCAGCCATTATCCAAACCCGCACCTATCCAAAAGTCGGTGCTTGGGAACAAGGTAATGAGGATAAACCTTGGTACACCAAGAGTGGGCGTTTGGAATTTTATCGTGAAGAACCAGAATTCCAAGACAGTGGTGAAAATGTGGTGGTGCATCGGGAACCCATTGATTCCACCTTCTATGAACCCAACGTGATTGTGGCAAAAGCCGATCATCCGCTCTTGCGACCAAAACGTCCAGAAGACTATGGCGTTAAATCTTCTGATGTTTCAGGAGATACCCGACAAGCACGTCATGTCGTCATGTCTGTGGCTGAAGTTCTCAATAGTCAACATCCATTACGCAAAAAAGACGGTTACAAGTTTATTTTCCATACGCCGAAATATCGTCATGGTGCTCATACAACCGGTGTCGATACTGATGTTGTGGCGGTGTGGTTTGGTCCATTCGGTGATATGTTGCGCCGCGATAAGCGTAAACCATTTGTGACCGAAAGTTATGTCGATATGAATCCGTTTGATGCCAAAGAATTGGGTATTGAAGATGGTGATTATGTCTATATTGATGCCGATCCCCATGATCGTCCCTTCAAAGGTTGGCAAGATAGACCAGCGGAATATGAAGTCGCTCGCTTATTAGTGCGGGCCCGCTATTATCCGGGTACACCGCGCGGCGTGACGCGCATGTGGCATAACATGACTGGCGCAACCTTTAGCTCCGTGCGTGGTCAAAAAGAGAATCCGGATGGTTTAGCGAGAGCATCTGATAGTCAATATCAATCCCTCTATCGTGGCGGCAGTCACCAAAGCTGTACTCGCAGTTGGCTGAAACCCACTATGATGACAGACACCCTCGTCACAAAAGGGCTTATGGGGCAGAAGATAACCAAAGGCTTTGTGCCGGATGTCCATTGTCCAACTGGGGCACCGCGTGAATCATTCGTCAAAATCACCAAAGCAGAAGAGGGTGGTATTGGTGGCAAAGGATTATGGGTACCTGCCAAAATGGGTTTACGTCCAACTTATGAAAACGAGATGCTGAAGAAATTCATTGCGGGTAAATTCATCGCACAAGTGTAATGGTTAATGGTCAATGGTTAATGGTTAATGATAAAAAGTGAAATATTCCTAATTAACCATTAACAATTAACCATTAACAATTAACTAGGAGATTTTAAACATGCCTGAACGCAACAATTGGCAGCTGGGACGGGATATGACCTATCCTTATGATGCCCCTCTGCCTCAAAAACAAGTCGCTTATGTTTTTGACATTAATAAGTGTATTGATTGTCAAACCTGTAGCGTGGCTTGCAAAAACGCTTGGACGAGTGGTAAGGGAGAAGAATATGCCTTCTGGAACAACGTCGAAACGAAACCTTATGGTGGCTACCCCATCGGTTGGGATTTGAAGCTGATGGAAAAGGCGGAACTGGCTAAATGGAAGGATGGTAAATTAGAGAGTAAGACCATTTTTGAAGATCGCTCCCCATTAGAATCCCCTTTGGGACATATGCCTGATACGATGGACTATTCAGCACCCAACTTGGGTGAAGATGAATTGTCTCAAGCGGTTGGTCAAGGTGAACATTTTAATGGTCTTCATCCGATGTGGATGTTTTACCTTGCCCGTATTTGCAACCATTGTACTTTGCCAGCTTGTGTGGCAGCGTGTCCGCGTCAAGCCGTTTATAAACGAGATGAAGACGGTATTGTCCTGATTGACCAAGAACGGTGTCGTGGCTACCAAGAATGTGTGAAAGCCTGCCCTTATAAAAAGGCGTTTTACAATCTTATCAGCCGTACCAGCGAAAAATGTATCGGTTGCTATCCGCGAGTTGAACAAGGTGAAGTGGCATTATGTGTAGAATCTTGCATTGGTAAGATACGTCTGCATGGCTTTTTGTCCACCCAAGAAGAGCCGCGTGCTGATAATCCACTGGATTACTTGGTCAAGATTAAAAAAGTCGCGTTGCCACTCTATCCGCAGTTTGGTACAAGCCCTAATGTTTACTATATTCCGCCAGTTCATGTGCCTAACGCTTTTCTGGAACAAATGTTTGGTCCCAGCGTTCTTCAAGCGAAGGCGATGTATCAGAGCTTGAAAGATGACAAACAAATGTTGGGTGCGATGATGTTGTTTGGTGCCAACATTCGGATCATTGACAAGTTCAAAGTGGAAGGTGACGAAGTGATTGGTTGGGATGCTAAAGGCACTGAAGTTGCTCGTGTACCTTTCACCGAACCGACTTATGTGCGTGAACATTATGATGCCAAGCACAAGGTGTATCGGCATAATACCACCTAATCGGCTTTTCTTAAACCTCAGAGGTTTTTGAAACCTCTGAGGTTTTTCTAGTCGGCTTTTCTTAAACCTCTGAGGTTTTTGAAACCTCAGAGGTTTTTCAATTAGCGGTTTTTCAATTAGCATGGAGACAAAAGTAATGAAAATGAATCAATGCAAACCGTGCCAAGCAAGTCTTGCTTTCCTCTTGACTTTCTCAGCGGGTGCAGCAGTCGCTGATATTACGGTAACAAAGGTAGAAGGTGCTCTACCGACTGATCCGATGGCTGCCGAATGGCAGCAAACACCGGCTGAAAAAGTGATTGTGATGCCACAAACCATGACTAAGCCAAGTTTGACAACGCCCTCTGTCAATGAAGTCATGGCTCAAGCACTCACTGATGGTCAATCAATTGCATGGCGCGTGTCATGGCAAGATGCAGAAGCCGATCTGAATGTCGATGTTGGGCGTTTTCCTGATGCTGTTGCCATTGAATTTCCCCTGGCTAAAAACGCACTTCCCATGATGGGCGGTGTCACACGGGAATCCAGTGGTAAAGTGCAAATCATTTATTGGAAAGGGCTTTGGCAGAAGGATATAGACGAGGGCTTTCAGGGTGTACGAGATGTCCATCCTAATGCATTCTCTAGTAAATATTGGTTTGCTGAAGGAGAGACTCCACACACAGTGCCGGAATCTTTTAAAAATCCGCTTTCTCATCAATGGTTTATTGCCAAACAAGCTGGGAATCCTGGAGCCGTATTCACTCGTAGCCAACCTGCACAAGAATTGGTAGCCAAGGGATGGGGGACAATTACGCCTCAACCTGAATCTGCGACGACCGCAAAAGGCGTTTGGAAAGACGGCAAATGGACAGTCGTATTTTCTCGTCCGCTCGCCACTGATGATCCTAATGACTATCAGTTTAAAGCGGGTGAAAAGGGACAAATTGCCTTTGCGGTTTGGCAGGGCAAAAACGGTAATCGAGGTGCGCTTAAACATTGGTCCAACTGGACAGCTTATCAGATGCCTTAATGACTGATGTTACGCAAAGCTATTCTATTCGAGCTTAGAAATCCGATTTTTTTCAAAAATCGGATT
>JAOZSV010000049.1 GCA_029939505.1 Thiotrichaceae bacterium
TTAGCTTTGTCAATCCGTCCAAAAAACGCCCAAAGCTGAAGCGTTGGACTCCATTAGTCCACCAAAATCAGATGCAAACGCCGAGGTCCATGCGCCCCTAATTGAATTGTTTGCTCAATATCCGCAGTGCGCGATGGACCAGTAATCAAATTTACAGTGCGCGGCATCGCTTGTGCGCGGAGACGTACCCAAACCTCTTCAATATGCCCCACCAGATTATCTTTATATAAAACCACAATATGATTATCAGGTAAAAAATTCAGTGTTGTAGGGCTGGCACTGGATAACAATACAAGGCTACCCGTTTCAGCAATGCCCGCAAATGCGCGACTCACACTGACAACATCTTTAGCATGGGCAGCGCGACAGGCAATGCGCAATTTATTAGGCCAAGGCAGCCCCTTCAAATGGCTGTCTATTACCAATTTTTGAGGTAAATGATGTTTTTGCAGAAAAGCCAAAATAGCAAAAGGAATTTCTTTCGCATGGGGAATAAATTCAAAAGTCGTCGCCACTTTTTCTAACTGTTTGATAAATATAGAAATTAAATTATTTCCGATCACAGGTTGCTCATGCACCTTAGCAGCGGCTAAACGCGCTTCTAAACTTTTGACTGTCTCTGGCTCTAATTCATTACGTTTATAAGATTTGCGGATATGATTTAAAATGTTGCGACGTGCTTGATTCATCATTTCACACTGATCATAGTTAATATCTCATATTTAACAAACAATAGGTTTTTATATATCAATATTAAATCCTCTATTTTGGTTGAATCAAAATTTTGCGATATAAAGTATTGATATTTATCAATATCTAATTTTTCCAAAATAGCAAAATGCCAATTTCCACCGATAATATAAGCACCTTTTATCAATTTCCAATCATTCAATTCAATAGCACTGATAAGTTCTGCTAAAAGTTGTGGCCTTGGATTTCCATATTCCTCACTTCTTTTAAACTCCTGAATAAAAAAATAAGGTTTTTTGCTATCAATTAACCCTTCTGATACGACAAAATCTACAGTACCATTTAAAATAAATCGACTCGTTTTGTAAGTCAACTGCAATTCATAAAAATCTCTCATTTTATTTTCATAAGATTTAAACCTGATTTTAGTCAAAATGGGAACGATAAAATTCACTTTTAAATCTTCTTCGCTATAAGTCTCAATTAAAGATTTATTATCATCAATTAAATCTTTTAAAAAAATTTTTATTGAATTATCTATTTCAATTTTATTATTTAACCATTCATCAAAAATACTCTCATCTAAATTTTTTTCAATATCAAATAACTTTTTTAAATCAATATCTTTAATTTTACTATATTGAAAAGTGGGAATCTGATTTTCATCTTTACCCTTGAGAATACTCACTTCTTTCTTTAATTTATCTATCTCTTTTAACAGTTTTAATTCAATTTCACTATTCATAAAATCTCCTCGTTTTGGAGTACAACATATGCGTTCTTTGGACTCCAGAACCGATAAAAAAATCTTAATGCTTTGATTTGAAATCCGTTTTTAAATTAATTCCCCTATCTAATTTCTGTCTGTTGGGTTCGCACATTCTGTTAATTCTTACAATCTGTTAATTCTAATTCTAAAAATGAATGATAAAAAATTATCCTATACAGAGATTATAACAATAAGTTCATTTCAAAAAATCAAAAATTAATTTCAACTTCCCCCTTGATATTAAATTTTGAATCCTTATTATTAGCAGCCAATAGGAAAGAGTGCTAACACTCATTTTTAAAATTAAAAGTTTTTTTATATGAGGCGATATTTCACTTTTGAAATTTGTTTTCAATTAGCATAGAAAACATTTAAAATCAATAAGTTATAAATATTAAGCCTCATCAATCTGATTAGGCTAAATCGCCTTAAATTGATAACTGAAAAGAGGTAAAGAATGCAAATTCGTCCTTTACATGATCGAGTCATTGTAAAACGTGTTGAAGAAGAAAGAACAACAGCGGGCGGGATCGTACTCCCAGACTCCGCAACCGAAAAACCCATTCGTGGCAAAGTGCTGGCAGTGGGCAAAGGCAAAATTCTGGAAAACGGAGATATACGCCCTCTTGATGTCAAAGTTGATGACATCGTACTTTTCGGCAAATATTCTGGCACCGATGTCAAAGTCGAAGGTGATGAATTGCTGGTGATGCGCGAAGAAGACATCATGGGTATTATCGAAGACTAATCTACAATCCGTTCTCTCAAAAAAAAGGAAAAAATATTATGCCTGCTAAAGAAGTACGTTTTTCGGATGATGCACGTCAAAAAATGATTCAAGGTGTGAGCATTTTAGCGAATGCCGTAAAAATTACCTTAGGTCCTAAAGGGCGTAATGTGGTACTTGATAAATCTTTTGGTGCACCTACCGTCACAAAAGACGGCGTATCTGTTGCTAAAGAAATCGAATTAGAGAATAAATTTGAAAATATGGGTGCCCAGATGGTTAAGGAAGTGGCTTCCCAAACTTCCGATGCTGCTGGTGATGGTACAACCACCGCTACTGTCTTAGCTCAATGCATTTTGATTGAGGGCTTAAAATCCGTTGCGGCTGGTATGAATCCTATGGATCTCAAACGCGGTATTGATAAAGCCGTGGAAGCCGCTGTAGGAGAGTTGCAAAACTTGTCTAAACCTTGTGCTGACGATAAAGCCATTGCCCAAGTGGGTACGATTTCTGCTAACACTGACGAATCCATTGGTAATATCATTGCACAAGCAATGGATAAAGTGGGCAAAGAAGGCGTTATTACCGTTGAAGAAGGCTCCACCTTAGACAATGAGTTAGATGTTGTCGAAGGAATGCAATTTGATCGCGGCTACCTGTCTCCCTATTTCGTCAACAATCAGCAGACGATGATGACAGAAATGGATCAACCACTGATTTTATTGCACGATAAGAAAATCTCCAACATTCGTGACATGTTGCCCCTTTTAGAAGGCGTTGCTAAAGCAGGTAAATCGCTATTCATTATTGCTGAAGATGTCGATGGTGAAGCCCTGGCAACTTTAGTGGTTAATAACATTCGTGGTGTCGTTAAAGTCGCCGCTGTTAAAGCCCCTGGATTTGGTGATCGCCGTAAAGCGATGTTGGAAGACATTGCGATTTTGACAGGCGGGCAAGTGGTTTCTGAAGAAGTGGGCTTGAGCTTAGAAAAAACCACCTTGAATGACTTGGGTAATGCCAAGCGCATAAATATTACCAAGGAAAACACCACTATTATTGATGGTAATGGCAAATCGACTGAGATTGAAGCGCGTGTCAATCAGATTCGTACCCAAATTGAAGATGCGACTTCTGACTATGACAAAGAAAAATTGCAAGAGCGTGTTGCTAAATTAGCAGGCGGCGTTGCTGTGATTAAAGTCGGTGCGGCAACTGAAATTGAAATGAAAGAAAAGAAAGCGCGTGTGGAAGACGCACTACATGCGACTCGCGCTGCTGTAGAAGAAGGAGTGGTCCCTGGTGGTGGTGTTGCATTGATACGTGTGTTAGAGAACGTAAAAAGTCTCAAGGGTGCTAACAGCGAACAAGACATGGGTATTAAAATTGCCCTCCGTGCCATGGAAGAGCCATTACGTCAAATCGTGGCAAATGCAGGAGAAGAAGCCTCGGTTGTCTTGAACAATGTGGCTAATAATAAAGGGAATTATGGTTATAATGCCGCAACAGGAGAATATGGCGATATGATACAAATGGGCATTTTAGATCCAACTAAAGTGACTCGTACCGCCTTACAAAATGCGGCTTCTATCGCTGGGTTAATGATTACGACTGAAGCGATGGTTGCCGAATTGCCGAAGAAAGATGATGCTATGCCTGCTGGTGGTGGCGACATGGGCGGCATGGGCGGCATGGGCGGCATGGGTGGTATGGGTATGATGTAACTTATCACTCTTCGCTATTCCCATCAATCTAAATCCCCTGCTATCGAAAGATAGACAGGGGATTTTTTTTGAAAATTTTGAAAACGAGCGTCAAGAAATCGGATTTTTTGAAAAATCCGATTTCTAAAAAACTTTGAGAATCGCGTCAAGAAATTGGATTTTTCAAAAAATCTGATTTCTAAAATAGAAAAATTTGCTTTTAAAAAAAATAAAAATTATAATAAAAGCCGTCAAAATTAAAACTACACATAAAGGAGTTTTTAAATTACAATGCTTTTTCACAAAACACGTCACATCCTTTGGCTGACTTTGATCAGCTTATCCCTTCTTTTACCAGCGGGTAGTGCAATTGGTGGAAAAAATCGCAGCCTCCAAGTCACTGCAACAGCTTACAACTCGCTTCCAGGGCAAACTTCTGGAAATCCAAACATAGCAGCATGGGGCCATAGATTAAAGCCAGGTATGAAGGTCATTGCTGTTTCACGTGATTTGCTTAAAAAAGGATTGACTCGTGGTACGAAAGTAAAAATTGTTGGACTTTCTGGAAAATACCGAGTTTTGGACAAGACAAGCAAGCGTTTTAAACGGAGAATTGATATTTATATGGGCAAAAATGTCAGAGCCGCCAGAAAATGGGGAAAGCGTAGAGTACGCATTAAGTGGTAATTGTTAATGGTGAATTATTAATGGTTTATAATTCACCATTAATCATTGTTTTTACGAGCCTCTTGCAAAACTCGCTTTTTCGAGTTTAGATTTAGAAATCCGATTTTTGAAAAAAAAATCGGATTTCTTAAACCTCGTTTCGAGCTGACTTAGAAATCCGATTTTTGAAAAAAAAATCGGATTTCTTCAGGTTTTGAAAACCTATCAGGTTTGGCTTTAAAAGTTTTGGAAGTTATTAAAGTCTCATTCCTAAACCTCGTGTGTTCAGAGTTTTGCAAGAACCTCTTTACTTCATTTTAATTTGTCGCAATTTTTCAATTGCGCGTAATTGTAACATCGCTTCAGCCAATTCCGCTTCAGCCGTTGCATGTTCGTATGCCGCTTGCTTATCCGACAACATTTTTTCAGCATTTTGTTTGGCTTCTAAAGCCGCTTTTTCATCAATATCGTGCGCTCGCAGGGCAGTATCAGATAACACCGTGACTTTATGAGGCTGAACTTCTAACATGCCCCCAGTAATATAAAAAGACTCTTCACGTTGATCATTAATTTTAAGCCTAATTGCGCCCTCAGTGAGTTGAGTAATATATTGGGCGTGAAGGGGCAAAATACCCACTTCCCCCTGTATAGCAGGTGCGACAACCATTTCAGCTAAACCAGAAAAAATTTCGGCTTCCGCGCTGACGATATCGACATGAACAGTCATTGTCATATTGATAATTCCTAAACTAATTTCATAAGAAAACGGAGATTAAAGTTGTTTAGCCCTTTCCACCGCATCTTCGATTTTACCAATCATATAAAACGCTTGTTCAGGTAAATCGTCATATTCACCCTCAACAATGGCTTTGAAACCACTGATAGTCTCTTTTAGGGAGACATATTGCCCACTTGAGCCTGTAAAGACTTCTGCGACAAAAAATGGTTGTGATAAGAAGCGTTGAATCTTACGCGCACGGGAAACAGTGAGTTTATCCTCTTCAGATAATTCATCCATGCCCAAAATGGCGATGATGTCTTTTAGCTCCTTATAACGCTGCAAAGTACCCTGCACTTGACGGGCAACATCATAATGTTCTTGCCCCACCACAAGGGGATCAAGTTGACGACTCGTCGAATCAAGCGGATCCACTGCGGGATAAATTCCTAACTCTGCGACTTGACGGGATAACACCACAGTTGCATCTAAGTGAGCAAAAGTCGTCGCTGGAGACGGATCAGTTAAATCGTCCGCAGGGACATATACCGCTTGAATTGAGGTAATTGACCCCGTTTTTGTAGAAGTAATTCGCTCCTGCAAAGTCCCCATTTCTTCAGCAAGCGTCGGTTGATAACCCACCGCCGAGGGCATACGCCCTAATAGGGCAGAAACTTCTGTACCTGCCAACGTGTAGCGATAAATATTATCAATAAACAATAAGACATCACGCCCTTCATCACGAAAGTATTCAGCCATCGTCAAGCCAGATAAAGCGACGCGCAAGCGATTGCCTGGTGGCTCATTCATTTGACCATACACCAATGCGACTTTATCTATCACATTGCTATCAGTCATTTCATGGTAAAAATCATTACCTTCACGGGTACGCTCGCCAACTCCTGCAAATACAGAATAGCCGCTATGCTCAATGGCGATATTACGAATTAACTCCATCATATTCACGGTTTTGCCAACACCCGCGCCGCCGAATAAACCCACTTTACCCCCTTTTGCAAAGGGACAAATCAGATCAATCACTTTAATGCCTGTTTCTAAAATATCTTGACTGGCAGAAAGGTCTTCATAAGCGGGTGCGGCACGATGAATTGACCACCTGGTTTCTTCACCAATAGGGCCTTTTTCATCCACTGGATGACCCAAAACATCCATAATGCGCCCCAAGGTTCTTTGACCAACAGGCATTGTAATTGCCGATCCTGTATTAGTGACAGATAAATCACGGCTCAACCCATCAGTAGTACCCATAGCAATTGTACGGACAATACCGTCTCCCAATTGCTGTTGTACCTCTAAAACCAAACCTGTTTTATCCACCACCAGGGCATCATAAACCTTGGGCATTCCATCACGCGGAAATTCAGCATCAACCACCGCACCAATAATTTGTACAACTTTGCCTGAACTCATCTTTTAAAAATCCTCATCAATAACGTTCTCAATCCTTTCGAGACTAACGAACCTATCCCACTATTCATTTTTGAGCTTAGAAATCCGATTTTTTGAAAAAATCGGATTTCTTAACCCTCGTTTTTTGGTTAAAAACAAAACGATTTTTATTCATGGTTCCGCATTTTTGAATAGTGGGATAGGTTCAACGTTTTTTATAAAATTACCCTTGATACTGATTTAAATCATAACATCATTTTGATTAATGGATTAATGGATTAATGGAGAATGGTGAATTAGTTAATGGAGAATTATAAATGGTGAATTATTCATAACTGATGTTACGCAAAGCTATTCTATTCAAACTTAGAAATCCGATTTTTTTTCAAAAATCTGATTTCTTAAACATCGTTTTGCCGCTTAGAAATCTAGGCTAAAGTTTTTTTGAAGAAAAAACTTTAGCCTAGATTCGATTTTTTTTCAAAGATTTCTTAAACCTCTTGGAAACATAGTGCGTAACATCAGTTCATAATTCATAATTCATAATTCATAATTCATAATTCATAATTCACCATTCATAATTACTCCGCCTTGAAATCAATTGCAAGGCTAAAAGCCAAAGCAGGTTCAGCTAAACTTAGTCTGTTTTAACAAACTTTAGCTTTTAGCCTTGAAATTGATTTCAAGGCGGAGTAGTTACTATTAATAGAATATTCTGTAAAAATGAGATTGACGTTATTTTGTTTAACTGTTAATCTTAACCCTGTTCAAACTAACTTATCAGGAAAACATTATGTTTGTTAAAAATACCTTGTATTCAATCTTAGCCATTTCCTTGTTGGCTTTAACATCTTACGCAATGGCGGAGAAATCGGTCAAAACCGATGATGGTTATGTGATCCACTACAACACCGTTAACAATGCTTTTCTAACGTCAGAAAATGCACGTATTTATCAAATCAGGCGAAGTAAAAATCGGGCGTTCTTGCTCATATCAGTGCGGAAAGGGGATAGCGAGAAACCCAAACAGACTCAAGCAGTAAAGGCGAAAATCACTGTCGAAGCGACGAACCTCAATCGTCAGGAAAAAGGGCTTAAGATGCGTGAAATTGTCGAAGGGGCCGAAGCCGACAAGGCGATTTATTACATTGATGATTTCACTATCTCCCACAACGAAAAGATAAAGTTCACCATTAAAGTTGATCCTGATAATCGAGGCAAGGTGCATGAATTTAGCTTTTCTCAAAAGTTTTTTGTAGATTAATGGTAACTACTCCGCCTTGAAATCAATTTCAAGGCGAAAAGCATTCGAGGTTTTAGTTTTTTAAAGAAAAACTAAAACCTCGAATAGTCTGTTAAAACAGTTCAATCAATATTCTTTAGAGGTTCTTGCGAAACTCATATTACGAGGCAGACACGCAAGTCTGCCCTTACAAAACCTCACGTCTTTCAGGATTGTAGGGGCAAACCTGCGTGTTCGCCCTCTACAAAACCTCACGTCTTTCAGGATTGTAGGGGCAAACCTGCGTGTTCGCCCTCTACAAAACCTCACGTCTTTCAGGATTGTATGGCGAACCTGGGTGTTCGTCCTCTACAAAACCTCACGTCTTTCAGGATTGTCGGGCGAACCTCTCATCGTTATACATAAGTCAAAAATCGTCAAAAGTAGGGTGGGTAGAGTGAAACGAAACCCACCATTTTTGTGGATTGGTGCCACTTCGTTTCTACCCACCCTACGAAAAAATCATTTAAATCAAATACTTAAAAACTTATGACTAACGATGAGGGGCGAACCTGGGGTGGTGAAAATTCGTTTAACCAAAAGTTGATCCCCATTACAAAAAAAATATTATATAAAAAAACAATGTTCGAGGTTTTAGTTTTTTTTTCAAAAAACTAAAACCTCGAACTTACATTTATTGACTTTCATTTATCATTTCGAGGTTTGAGTTTTTTGAAAAAAACTCAAACCTCGAAACCATTTGCTTATATACCCTTTCAAAATGACTTTCTGGAGGGGCAGGCTCTTGCCATCAATAATTTCTCTTCGGGCATGAGGCAGCTTGCGGCAACGACGCTATTGTGGGCTTTGAAAGAAGTCTCTGGAAAAAATATTCCTCTTATTATTGATACGCCTTTAGCGCGTATTGATAGAAAACATCAAGACAATTTACTCAGCCAATATTATCCGACTGTTTTAATTCAGACGGAAAGTAGCGAACCATCTGCTCAAGTAATTGTGTTTTACCTCCTGCCCACTTGAGAAAAGGTTTCCTCGTTCCCACGCGCTGGCGTGGGAACGCCTACGATAACGCGCCGGCGTTATTCATCATTTTCTCGTTCCAACGCTACCTATAAAATACAATGAATATCAAATACTTAGAAAAATTCATCCCCGATGTCATGCGCTGCGATCAATATCGCATACAAAAACGCCTCCGCATCCTTAAATCAAAACTCAAAAACGCGCAAACAATTGATAGCAAAATTTTTGAGCAATTATCTGCCGATATTGAAAAATCCCTCAAACAACGCCAACGCCGCTTTGCCAATTTTCCTACCCCCCAATTTCCAGATGATTTACCTGTCAGTAATCAGCGTGAAGAGATTGCCGCCGCAATAGCCGCCCATCAAGTCGTTATCGTTGCTGGAGAAACCGGATCTGGAAAAACCACGCAATTGCCCAAAATCTGTTTATCGTTAGGGCGAGGAATATCGGGCATGATTGGTTGTACCCAACCGCGCCGGCTTGCAGCTCGTACCATTGCCATGCGTGTAGCCAGTGAGCTTGAAAGCCAATTAGGACATGTTGTCGGTTATAAAGTGCGTTTTAGTGATCATTTAAGCCCTGATACTTATATTAAATTTATGACGGATGGGATTTTATTAGCGGAAACACAAGGGGATCGTTTTTTAGATGCTTACGATACGCTGATTATTGATGAAGCACATGAGCGAAGTTTAAACATTGACTTTTTATTAGGATATATCAAACAATTATTGCCAAAACGCCCCGATTTAAAATTAATTATTACCTCCGCCACCCTCGACACACAGCGATTTTCCGCCCATTTTGATAATGCGCCCATTTTTGAAGTCTCAGGGCGCACCTATCCTGTTGAAGTACGTTATCACCCTCAATTCGGAAAAGAAGAAGAAAAAGATCGTGATATGGTACAGGATATTTTGAGGGCAGTGGATGAAATTAATTTGCATGATCGACAAACCGATATTTTGATTTTTTTAGCGGGAGAACGGGACATCCGTGAAACGGCTGAAGCGTTACGCAAACATCGTCTCCAAAATACCGAAATTTTGCCCCTCTATGCCCGTCTCTCTGCGGCGGAACAAAATCGTGTGTTTGCATCCGGTAATCAACGGCGCATCGTATTAGCCACCAATGTCGCAGAAACCTCGTTAACCGTACCCAAAATTAAAGCGGTGATTGATCCCGGTTTAGCGCGAATCAGTCGCTACAGTACCCGCAATAAAGTCCAACGTTTGCCCATTGAAAAAATTTCGCGTTCGAGTGCTGATCAACGAAAGGGACGTTGTGGACGAATTGCGCCAGGGTTATGTATTCGTTTATATTCTGCTGAAGATTATGAACAACGCCCTGAATTTACGATGCCAGAAATTTTACGCACCTCCCTCGCATCAGTGATTTTGAAAATGTTAGCCCTACGTTTAGGCGATGTCAGTCATTTTCCCTTTATCGAACCGCCCAGCCTATCAATGATTAATGATGGCTTTACCCTACTAACAGAATTGGGCGCGGTGAATGAAAATAGAAAGTTGACGGAAATTGGGTGGACACTTTCAAAATGGCCTATTGATCCCAGAATTGGGCGAATGATTTTAGCCGCCAAAGAAAATTGTTTATCTGAAGTGCTAACTATCGCCACGGCATTAAGTATTCAAGATCCGCGTGAACGCCCAATGGATGCCCAACAGGCTGCGGATACCGCTCAAAAAAGCTTTGCCGATAAACAGTCAGACTTTTTAAGTTACTTAAAACTTTGGGATTTTTTTGAAGAAAACGCCAAGCATTTGTCACAGAACAAATTACGAAAGCTGTGCCGTGAACATTTTTTATCCTACCTCAGAATGCGCGAATGGCAGGAGATTCATAAACAACTGTATTCCTTAATAAGAGAAATGGGGTGGAAAGTCAACCAAGTCGAAGCGGGCTATGATGAAATTCACCGCGCGTTATTAACAGGGCTTTTAGGTAATATTGCCTTTAAAACGGAAGCGGATAAGAAATCAAAGTTAGAAGCAAAAAAACAAACTCTTTTTAAAAAAACGTCACCAGAGGAATATCTGGGGGCGCGAAATATTAAAGCCTATCTGTTTCCAGGTTCCGGCTTATTCAAAAAACAGCCAAAATGGATCATGGCAGCCGAATTAGTAGAAACAACGCGCCTATATGCCCGTTGCTGTGCCAATCTCAACCCCGATTGGATAGAAGAAGTGGCGGGAAAATTATGTCAACACCATTATTTTGAACCCCATTGGGAAAAACGCAGGGCGCAAGTGGGTGCTTATGAAAAAGTAACCTTATATGGTTTAACCATTGTGGCAAAACGGAAAGTGAATTATGGTCCCTTAGAACCCAAATTATCCAAGGAAATTTTTATTCGTCACGCTTTAGTTCAAGGCGAATACGACTGTAAAGCCGATTTTTTCCAACATAATCACGCATTAGTCCATGAAATTGAAAACTTAGAACATAAATCCCGTCGCCAAGATATTTTAGTCGATGAAGAAAAAATTTATGCCTTTTACGATGCCCGAATAAAGGAAGACATTTATAGCGGCAAAGCCTTTGATAAATGGCGAAAAAGGGCAGAGAGTGAAGCACCAAAATTACTTTTTTTGACCCGCGACGACTTAATGGAACATGGGGGAGAAAGCGTCACTCCCCAAGCGTTTCCAGATAATCTTTTTATCAACAGCGTGAGCTTGCCGCTCAATTATCATTTCGAGCCGGGGCATGAATATGATGGCGTAACGGTTGACATTCCTATCACGCTATTAAATCAAATCACGCCAATAACCGCGACATTGTTTGAATGGCTCGTGCCGGGATTATTAGAGGAAAAAATCATTGCCCTATTGCGAAGCCTACCCAAAACGCTGCGTAAATCCTTTGTACCCATACCTGATGTCGCACAAGATGCTTTAGATACCCTCAACAATCCTGTGGTAACATATCGAGAAGGCGGCAGTTTTTTAGAATACCCCAAAGAATCCTTGACTGATGCCTTAACGACTTACTGTCACCGTCGTCTGGGTAAACCATTACCAACAGACTGTTGGAAACCGGAAACCTTATCTCCTCATTTATTCATGAATTTCCGGTTAATCAAACATTCAAATTCCTCCCAAACTTCTTCATCCCAAACTACCCTTGAGAGAAATCAAGAAGACATTTTAGAGAACAGCCGTGATTTAAGCGCATTACAGCAAAAATGGGGTTCTCATGCCAGCAAAAATGCACAACAACAAATCGCCGAAAAAAGTGGTTTAGAACGTGACGATATAACGGTTTGGGATTTTGGTGATTTATCCACCGAAGTAACGCTCAAATTGGACGATATGACTCTTCAAGGTTTTCCCACACTCATTGATCAAGAAACGCATGTTGCCCTGCGCGTATTAGACAACCCGAATACCGCCAAAACACAATTCCATAATGGAATACGGCGATTATTTCTGTTAGCTTTACCCACAAAAAAATTGATCAAACAAATGCCGATTGACACAAAACTCTGTCTGCAATACATGAAAGTAGGCAACTGTGAACAATTGAAACGAGACATGTTGACTGCCATAGTTGATTCAATATTCTTGGTTACCCCCTTACCCAGAAAAAAAGCCGATTTTGAAGAACGTTTACTCAAAGGCAAACAACGCCTCATGCAAGTGGCCCACGAATATGCGACACAACTGGCGAAAGTGTTAGAAGAATATAACACCTTAACTCAACAACTCCAAAAACTCACTAACCGTAGCAGTGCGATTCCAGAAATTAAACAACATTTGAAACGGATGATTTATGAAAACTTTGTCAAAGAAATTTCCTTGGCGCAACTGAAACATTTGCCCCGCTATTTGAAAGCCATCCAATTGCGTTTGGCCAGACTTGATATTGACCCACAAAAAGATACCAAAAAAGCGGCTCAACTCGCGCCTTTATGGGAAACATACTGGCAGCGTCGCACCAACGACATTGAGGAAAATCCCAAATTGACAGAATTTCGTTGGAAGCTAGAAGAATTGCGCGTTTCTTTGTTCGCACCGGAATTGAAAACGGCTTATCCGGTATCTGTGTCGCGATTGCAGAAGGCTTTGGAAAAAATGAGGAATGAATGAGGAATGGTTTTCGAGGTTTTAGTCATGTAGGGTGGGTAGGAACGAAGTGGAAACCCACCGTTCCGTTGAAAAATGGTGGGTTTCGCTCTCGCTCTACCCACCCTACATCACTTACTTTTTTTCATTCACCATTCGGGGCTAAAGTTTTTTTAAAGAAAAACTTTAGCCTCGAAACCATTCACCATTCTAGCTCAAAACCTTTTTCTAATACCTTTTAAAAGAAACTGGACATTTTAAACGATAATGACTAACTATAGCAAATGGAACCAAGCATTAATTTCCTACTTTACCACGGGTATGCCACAAGGGAGTCAAATCGATCTCAGTGTTGATGATGACGTTTTAGAAAGTATTGATCAAAATTTCTTATCTCCTGAAATAGGTGGCAATTCCTGTGCGGACTTTTGTGCCGCAGTAAAAAAAGAAGTTATTGTTGAGGGAAAAATTAAATTGAGCCATTTACAAGGGCGGGATGAGCAGGGCTTGCCCAAAAGTGTGGCTTTTTTAGGTGCGATGGTTTTAGCGGCTTATCGGATGGCAGAAGATGAAAAAGTCAACCAAAGCAACTTTTTTCGGCGATTTAAAGAAATACTTGATTTACCGATTTCAGAATCTAGTCGTCCTCTTGGTATGAAATCAGGTGCGGAAGAACCATTATGGCAAGACTGGGCATTTTGGTTAAGACAAAAAGGTTTTATACCATCAGCACAACAGGGCGATGGCTCAAGAATTTATATTAATTATCCCATTTCACAAACTCTATTGCGTCAAAGTGACAAAGACCAATTGTGCAAACTTTTCAATGAAAAACAGTGGAAAACACAATGGGACGAACAAACACTCATTGTGCGTGTCCGTCAAGAAACAATCAGATTCTCTCAACATTTGCAGGAATTGTTCACGGGTTATCAATTTAAGTCTCGTTATGAAGCCATTTCAGAAGCCATACATGAAGTGTATGAACAATGGCACAATGCGGGATGTCCGATAACTTTAAAAGCAGCATTGACTCCGAGTCGTCACCTTTTTGCTGGCTTATATCGTACTGAATATGTATTTTCAGGGACGATAGAGTATTTTATTTATCCTAAGCAACCTAGAAAACGACAATTAAAGCAAATAGAAATTCAACATAAAGATAATTTTTATCCCCTAATAGTAGAAGAACGCCCTGGTTGGTATGAGCCAATGGAATGGGCAATTAGTGATGATGAAATAGAAAAAGGGGTAAAATATCTCATCCATGCTTCAGAAGAACTTGATGATCTCATTTTACCACAACGTGATTTTTGGATTCTGGTTTCTGATCCAACCAATCCAGAGTCTGTTGACTACGCTTCTTGGGGCGCACCGCAATTAGGTAAAACATTTGTTTTATTATGTCAACAAGAACTGCTTTCACAATTAGAGTTTTTGCAAAGCGAACATTTATTGAAATGGAATCGTCAATTGCACCCCTTTGGTGAAAATAGTAACTGGATAGAACTGCATGAATGTATGGTGACTTCGCCAGCTTGGGAAGGTGTTTTTATTAAAAATCAAGTACTTAAATACGCATTGCAACCCAATGATCAATTATCAGTAAATTTTTCAGGCGGTTTACGTGTTCCCAATTTTGGGGCATGGTTAGTTGATCATGCGCCGCAAGTGACTATTTTTGGTTTTTACCCGACAGTCGAATTAAAAGTCACTCGACTACTGGATAATGCGCTCATTTCTGAAGATGTGCAAAAAACAAATATTCCCATTTCACTCAATTTTTTAACGCCGGGTGAGTATATTATTGAAGCAACTCATGCTGGTGAATCAAGCGAGCGATTAATTCAGATAGTTGATTGGGATAAATTATCAATGACAACACCGCAAAATCGTGAAATGTTATCCATTGGTGATGAACAGATTTGTGGTAGTATAATTGGAAACAAGACTGATCATGCTTCAGAAAAATCTGTTATAAAAGTAAAACCGAACGAGAAACCCATTAAAGAAGTGAAAAAGACCGATCATTCTTCTGATAAACCTGTTTGTAAAACAAAACCGTTAAAAAAGTCATCTAAAAAGCAACAACTTTCACTATTCTGACGTTAAATGGAGTTCAACGCTTTAGCTTTGATCCCTTTCCAAAGCTGAAGATTTGGACTCCAAGTACCATAGAAAGGTAGGTAATATGTCACAATTACAACGTTGGTACAAAGGGTTTTCTTACCGAGGAAGCCCTCAAATACTTGTTGAACAAATCGCTAATCAAGTTCAACTGCATAACCTGAGTCAAATTGTGCCTGGATTACGCATAGAAAAGGAGGCTAACTCTCGCAAAAAGTTTTACTTCTTTCTTGCTATTGAAAGTATTCAAATGGGTGACATACCTTCTGAAGTTAAGTCAAATCTGATAGAAAATCCGGCTTGTTCTCGTTTTTTTAAAGAAAAATTTAGGGACAAAATAGTGGACGATCCTAACTTTATTTATAAAGACATCAAATATATGGTAGAGGGTACTAACATTCCTTATCAACTTGAAGAACCGGTTAGCGATGACAATCCTTTTGATTTCACAGCATCATTAATAACGAGTCAAGCATATCTACAAGATGATGGTAAAGATTTTTCACACCAATATGAACGACTTTTGTATTGGCTATCCGCCCTAGGTGCTGGTTCTTGGGAATCCTTTAAGAAAGCTTGTCAATCCCTAGAATTGGCAGAACCAAGACGTATATTACGGCGACTCAAATTATTAGGTCATCTTGAATCTTCGGCTGATGGCTCAAAATGGTCAATGTCCCCAATTGCACTGGTTAAAGTAAGCTCACAATCTGAATATCAAGAATTTGTGCTATGCGGGCAACGTAGTTTAAAGTTAGTACAAAAATTAGAACAATTGACAACGGTGACATCAATTAACCAAAGAGATGCACCCCCTTCCATTCAGCTTCAACTGGCTCATTCAAAAAACGTTTCTTATCTGATTAAACAGATAACTGAATTTTCTATCATTGATGCTGGCGAATCCTCAAGTCAGTTAGCGAATATCTTACCGAATATAGATACTTGGCAACAGAATCTCAGAAACTTGCAAGGGATTGTACCAAGTTCCTACGACTGGAAATACTTTGATGGCAATGATTTTGTTGATTGTATCTCCCCGAAAGAAACGGGTATGTATCAACTGTCTCCAAGGGAAATAAATAACACCTTCACTCAAACTCTTTTTTATGATCAACCTAATGACAAGTGGCTACAAGGTGATTGGTACGGTTTGCGTTTCTTAGCCTTATACCATAATCAAGACATCTCTTGTATTGTCCATTACAACAAAACGACAGAAAGTTTAGCAATACCCTTAGATCAACGATGGCCAGAAATTTATGAAAGGGCCTTAGTTTTGGCATCAGGGCTATTGCCTACCTATCAGCGAACTGAACAAAGTTGGTGGCTCGTTTATGAACGCATCAGTTCAAAATTAGCAACTCAACTGACTGATAAATTAGGAATAGTTACAAAATAAGTACTGAAGCACAAGTTATCGGATATGATGGAGTCCATTCGAGGTTTGAGTTTTTTTGAAAAAAAAACTCAAACCTCGAATCCTTCAGATTTGGCAATTGGAGTCTCAACGCTTTAGCTTTGAGGAGTCTCAACGCTTCAGCTTTGGCGATTGGAGTCTCAACGCTTTAGCTTTGAGGAGTCGCCAAAGCTGAAGCGTTGGACTCCATAACCGATAAAAAATCTTAATGCTTTGATTTTAAATCAGTTTTTATTTTAAACTGAATTTCGCATATCTCATTTCTGTCTGTTGGGTAACAAAAAAACTGGCGACCGGATCGAGTTAAAGAAACTTGGTTTTTCACCATTATAGGGGTTAAATTAACATGAAAATACAAATCATTTACTTCAATAACTTCGGACCCATAGAAAATCAAACACTTGATTTTTATGATGATTGGAGCGACAAAATTTTTAGCCGTGTGCTATTTTCAGGAGCAAATGGTTCTGGCAAATCTCTGGTTTTTAGAGCCATTGCTGAATTATGGGAAGCCACCGGGTATTGGTTAGAAAACAGAAGTAAATTGCCACATAATAACACCTCCAATAGAAATTGGTTAGAACAATGGGGTAGTATTGCTTTGGTTTTAACCGAATTACCTTTTGTTTCAAGCCCAGTTGGACTCATTTTTGGTGAAAGTACTTGGTTTAAAAAAATTAAAATGGCACACGCCAATGTTCAGTGGATAGGTGAAGTGATCAAAAATAAGAAAAGTGTTCTTTTACTTCCCCAAACAGAATGGTTCAATCATTGGGCAGAAGCCAGAAATAAGCTTATCGTCAGTTTTGAGTCAGCTAATACCCCAAATGTGATTTACCTAGATGCTGAAGAATGTCGTTGGGTTTCACCCAAGCGTCGTGTTGGTAAAATACTGCCGGAAGATACCCGCTCACGGTGGTTGGTCAAATATAAAGCCACTGAAGATTGGCAAGGGCAATTGGAATCTTCCCTTGTTAATTTGAAGGCGGTTGAATTACATAAATATCATCGTTTGATTCGTGAATTAAATCATTGTCTCTATGGTAAAGAAATTAACCATGAGATTAAACGAATTGAGGGTAAAAATCGTCTTCAAGTGAGCATTCACAAAAAACGGGGGCAATCACATTTGCTTGATGTACTCAGTGCGGGAGAACGTCAAGTACTTATCAAGTTATACCTTGTGAGTCGTTGGTTAGAACCGGGGGGGCTGGTGATGATTGATGAACCCGATCTTTATTTGCATCCTTCGGTCGTTTATAGTTTTCTGGCTAGAGTGGAATCGCAGGTTGAAGAGAAAAAAGGGCAATTGTTAATTGCATCTCACTCGCCTGATGTCTGGAATCGGTATGATACTCGTGATCAGCGTATTGAGTTAGGAGATAACTTATGAGTAGTGCAAATAAACGGCTCCAAGAAATTCTGAAAAAAGAAGTTAAAAATACCGGAAAACGTGTTTTTTTAGTTGAAGGCGAAGATGATGTCGCTGCTTATAACGAATTACTTAACCGTCGATTTTCTTTTTCTTGGGAAGACGAGTGGTTGATAACTCATGCCGGTAATAAGCAAAAAGTCATTGATATTCTTGCTGCTGAACCAAGCTGGCTGGGATTAATTGATCGTGATGAATGGTCAGAAGATCGCATTTTACAAGAACAAAATGCGGCGACCAATCTTTTGGTCCTTCCCCGTTTTTGTGTGGAAAATTATCTGATTTGTCCTGACGAACTATGGGTCGCTTTGTCAGATAATCAAAGAGCAAAAATTAAAGGGGATTTGCCTCAATTACAAACTGAAATTCTGATTGATAAAGATAAGTGGATACGGCATGCTGTGTTATGGTCAGTTATCAATCCATTATGGGAGGGCATCAAAGCACTTGGATTTAAAGGCGCACTTTTAGATTTCGATAATGCTCAAGATGAGGCCAAAATTCAAGAAACACTTAATAAATGGCATCATTTTCTTGAACCACGAACCATTTTCACCCAGTTCCAAAATAGTCTGAACGTTGTTATTGCAAAAAATGAATCGGAGCAGTTAAGGCGATGGGTGCATGGCAAACAGTTTTATTATTTACATGTTCATCAAGTTTTGAATCGGCTTCTTAAGCAAGAAAACGCCGAGGTAAGAAGAAAAAAGATTTTCCAAACCTGCCCATTGCCAAACGATCTTGATTTTGTCTATCAAAGAATGGGATTACTTTAAAAAAGATGAGGAACAATAATGCACGACTTAATCGGCGCGTATCAAAGACTTGATCACATTTATCAACTGTATATAAAAAGTGCTTTTCCATTGCGCTATCGCGCCCTCGCGGAAGAGCGCGACAATTTGCTACGGCGCACGGGCATTATTAGCCAACCCGCGTTAGTTGAGCCAATGCCTATTTATCCTCCATCAGGAATGGATTTATCAACCGCCGCTGCCCAATTACCCCCTAAATATCGTGATATTGCACAATTGGGACAAACGCTCTTTGAGCCAGGCGTAGAACTCTATCAGCATCAATGGGAAAGTCTGAGGCAAGTCTTAAAAAATGATAAAGACTTGGTTGTCACTACGGGTACTGGTTCAGGTAAAACAGAATGTTTTTTGTTGCCATTACTTGCCCAGTTAGCTGATGAGTCTAAAACATGGGCTGCGAATACGCAACCTCCGGAAAATCATCATTGGTGGCAGGAGCATTGCTGGGAAGCGAATAAAAAACCGCGAGTTTCTCAATGGGCGCATACGCCTCGCCCTAAAGCACTCCGTGCCTTAATTCTCTATCCACTTAATGCTTTAGTTGAAGATCAACTGCGAAGATTAAGAAAAACTCTTGAACATCAGAAGGTACACGATTGGCTTGATAAAACACGGGGCGGCAACCGCATTACTTTTGGACGCTATACATCGCAAACGTTTATCGCAGGAGATAGTGCAAAAAAACCAAAAGTTAATCAATTGAGGGAGGAACTCAATAAGCAAGAAAATCAACAAAAACAAATACTTACAGATTTACAAGAAGAACAAGAACAGCGTGATCCTGATTTACCCTACTACTTTCCGCGTGTTGACGGCGGTGAAATGTGGTCACGTTGGGATATGCAGGAGGCTCCGCCTGATATTCTAATTACTAACTACTCAATGCTCAACATTATGATGATGCGGAGTATGGAAGATAAGATTTTTGAGGCCACTCGTGATTGGTTGGCTGAACCCAATCATCCAGAGCGTCAATTTACGCTGATTATTGACGAACTTCATAGTTATCGCGGTACGCCAGGTACTGAAGTCGCCTATATTTTACGCTTACTATTATTGCGTCTGGGTTTAACCCCTGATTCCCCTAATTTGCGAATTTTAACGACGACGGCAAGTCTTGATGATAGCTTAGCGGGACGAAAATTTTTGCGGGAATTTTTTGGGCGTGATAATTTTGCTTTTATTAAGGAGGAACAAACACCCGCGAAGCAAGATGCCCGTTTCTCGCTGGTAAAACATCAACCAGATTTTGCCCAATTTGCCCAATCTATTCAGCCTGATCCCTTTGAGCCTATGCTACCACCGAATCCTGAAGGCGATAAAGAAAAAACGGCGATGTCTCAATTGGCAACACAGTTAGGGCAACCTATCTCATCCAAACTGACAACCACTCAACTATTAGGAGATGCCCTAAAAAAAATGGATGCTGATGAGGCATTGCGTGATGCTTGTCAGGCGGCGAATAAGGGCAAAATTCGGGCTACTCGTGTCGAAACATTAGATAAGCAGTTGTTTCCAAAGCAGTTGTTTCCAAATTCGACAAAGAGCCATTTAGTTTCTGATGCCATGCGTGGATTACTCCTAGCTTTAGGCATGTCTCAACTGACTACCACTGGACGTTCACTGCAACCAGTGCGAGGACATTTGTTTTTTCATAATTTACAAATGCTTTGGGCTTGTTCTAATCCTGATTGTACTGATTCTGTTATTGATCAACAACAACGACAAAAAAAATCGAATCCGCCCACAGTTGGGGCTATTCATGCTCATCATCGCTTGACGTGTTCTTGTGGTTCTCGCGTTCTTGATTTAATCGTGTGCGGAGTATGTGGAGAAGTTTTTCTGGGTGGCTATAAAAAAACCACCAAAATCAATGGACAGACTATTACTATTCTGACTGCCGATCAGCCAGATTTGGAAAACATACCAGATAGGGTTAATTTAAGCCAACGTTACGGTCAATATGCTGTATTTTGGCCACTTTCTAGTAAAATACAGGATCGTAAAGTCTCCGCATGGCATACGACACCTCAAGATGTGGATTGGACGCAGAATTATATTAAGCGTAAATGGGTAAAAGCGACGTTTAATGGAAGTACTGGTGAGCTTAAGCAGACTAACCAAAAACCTCGCAACTCTTCTGAAGAAATAGTGGTTTGGTCATATCAAGTGATTGGTGATTATCCAAATGAACCAGCATTACCAAGTAAATGCCCCCGTTGTGATGCAAATTATGGTAAGCGCAAAAAATTTCCTAGTCCTTTACGTTTCCATCGCACCGCTTTTCAGAAATCTTGCCAAGTATTGGCACGGGGATTATTGCGAGAAATACCAGCACCGTCTCATCCCGCACAGCGTTCTTCTCGTAAACTGGTTATTTTCTCAGATAGCCGTCAAGATGCTGCTAAATTAGCAGCGGGTATGGAACAAGATCACTATCGTGACATGGCTTACTTATTATTGCTCCAATCGTTTCAAGCCTATTGGGGTGATTTAGTTGCTTTTCTCCGTATCACCTGTGTAGCTAATCCAAAGAGTTTGGCAAACTTGCAAAGTTTAAATGCCAAGCTTTATGCCGTTGTCACTGAACCTCAAGAAGCCGATGATATCACACGGCGCAACCGATTTGCTAATGCTAACACAACGTTAGCCAGTGAAGCATTGTTATGGATAATGGATTTGTCCCCGACTAATCAGCCAGCGCGTGACGAATGGCTTGCTTTATTGCAACGCTATCCAAATAGGGTGCCTCTACTAGAATTGCGTAATAAGGTACGAGACGCATTACTCATTTATGGTATTTGTCCTGGCGGTTCGACTTTTGGAGCCATGAATTATTCTGTTGGACAGGTGGGCGGTAAACAATGGTTGTCTTGGTTTCAATGTTATAACTGGACTGAAAAAACTGCCACGCCACTGGTAACGCCCACAGAAGAGCAAAGTCGCCACATTGATTATTTAGGTGCTAAACTGAGTGAAGCTTTGATGTCTTTGTTATTTATGCACATAGCACGAACTTTTGAGGGTATTGGACAAGGTTGGCTCAGTTATCAACCACACGGTAAGCCATTGGCTAAAATTATCCAAGCAACGGAAGCTGTGATTCGACAATTAGGTATTCGACGCTCGCATATTTATTCTCCTTATTTTCAAACCGGCAATGACGAAACTTTGCCGGGTTATGTTCAACGGTATTTAGAAAATATTTCGCTTGAGCCAAAAATGGTACAACAGCAGTTATTACTATCAAAAGCCGGTATTCCTGGCAATAACTCAATACGTCTTGCTCCCAATGAACTTTACCTTGTACCTCCGCCTCCTAAAAATGATGATGGTACTCGCCTTGGATATCGCTGTCCTCAATGTAGTGCTTTTTTTCTCCAGCCCACTGGGGGATATTGTCCTGAATGTAGTGATCCACCTATTGAATTGAAACAGGATAAAAATACCCAAGACTTTGATTATTATACCTATTTGTCAGAAAAATCGGGTGAACCCTTCCGCATGAACGCCGCCGAACTCACTGGACAAACGGATCGCGAAGACAGAGACCAGCGGCAACGCTGGTTTCAAGACATTTTTATTAATCAAGAAATTCCGCGTGTACAAGGCATTGATTTATTGAGTGTGACAACAACAATGGAAGCAGGTGTCGATATTGGTGCATTGTTAGCCGTGATGATGGCAAATATGCCGCCCCGTCGTTTTAACTACCAACAGCGGGTGGGACGCGCAGGGCGACGCTCTGCCGGCGTTGCGCTTGCGGTTACCTTCTGTCGAGGGCGCAGCCATGATGATTTCTATTTTCAACGCCCCGAAAGTATCACCGGTGATCCGCCACCCTCGCCTTATGTTGATATGAGGAGCGAACCGATTTTTAAACGGGTCTTTCTCAAAGAGGTGTTAAGACGCGCCTTTATAGAAACTGGCATCAGTAACCAGTTAAGTGGTGCATCTGATAGTGTACATGGAGAGTTTGGTAAAGTGCTTCAATGGCAAGATTTTGAGTCAGCTATTACCGTTTGGTTAAAAAAATCTGAAAATGAACCAGCGATTAAACACATATTGAAGACATTAAAGTTTCAGAGCAACATAAAAATGACTGAGGCCAAAATGATCGGCTATTTACGCTATGAATTAGTACCCGAAATTCGGGATATTGTGAATGATCCAAGCTACACCCAAAACGCGCTAAGTGAACGTTTAGCTAATGCGGGATTGTTACCGATGTTTGGTTTTCCCACGCGGGAACGTTCACTTTATACCCGTTGGCCCTCATCAGTTTATCCTTGGCCTCCCAAACAGGGCGTGATAGGCAGAAATCTTGATATAGCACTCAGCCAATTCGCCCCCAGTTCGCAAACCGTTAAGGATAAAGCGGTACATACAGCTTGTGGAGTTGTGAATTTATATCCTCATGGCAAATATGTTAAAACGGAATCAGGTTTTGTGCCAGCCCTGCCACAGGCTAATTCCCAATCTTTGGGTTTATGTAGTCACTGTCAAGCGGTTGTCTATCCACATACACCATTAGAGCAAACTTTATCCTACGAACAAGAACTACCCGTAGTTCATTGTCCAGTTTGTAATCAAGAGGCTCTTCGTTGTTTGGATGCGAGAGAACCGAAAGGATTTTTCACGGATTTGAAACCACAGGATTATGATGGACAGTTTGAATGGCAACCCTATTCAACGCGCCCTTCTTTGAGTATCCCAACGCTCAATGCTGAAGTTCCCACTTATGAAACGATTGGTAATGCTGAGATTGCCGCTTGGAATGATCAGATCATTTCAGTTAATGATAATGGGGGCGTGGGTGGCTTTGATTTTGGAGAAGCAAAAATTTATGGAAAAAGCAAACCGGGTGCGTATGCCATTACTGTTAAAAAAAATGATAATGTCACAATATACGGTAGAACCCATAGAATCGCTTTACTCTCAAGACGAAAGACTGATATTTTATTGGTGAAAGTCAAAAAATGGCCTCAAGGTGTATTTGCCGATCCCACTACCATTGAAGGGCGAGCAGCATGGTATTCCTATGCCTTTTGGTTACGGATAGCGGCTGGTGCTTTGCTTGATATTGATCCGTTGGAATTGCAAGCAGGTTTTCGCTCTTTGTCAGAACAATCACAGCCTGTTGGTGAGGCATTTCTTTGTGATCAACTCGAAAATGGGGCAGGCTATTGTCAATTTTTGGCACAGCCTGAAGCATTTAATAAATTGATGGAGCAAGCAAAGCCTACCCATTTTGGAAGTATTGCACAAAAATGGATGGCAGGACATGGTAATGATTGTGATACTTCCTGCAATTTATGTTTGCGGGATTACCAAAGTCTTGCTTATCATGGATTATTAGATTGGCGAATGGCTTTAGATATGGCACGTTTGCTGATGTCAGATTCAGCAGTGATTGATCTCCATTCCCCTTGGAATCAATCCGCCAATCCTTGGCAAAACCTCGTTCAAGGAGAAAATGCCCGTATTTCGGCAACATTACAACGTCTTGGCTATAAATCGCCCACCACATTTGGCACACTCACGGGTTATGTTCATAAACGTCCAATGCGTCAGCTTATCCAGATTGTGCGACCTCCTTTATGGCAAAATAATCATCATCAATGGCTTGACGCTAAGAAGGTAGCAGAAGCGCAGTATCCTAATTATAAGATTCAAGCAGCTAATCCATTTATCATCCTCAGACGACCGGGGGATTATGTGTGATATAGCGTTTCCCGTTTGAATAAACAACATCCTTTGACTTAAATTTATATTGATTGAACGACATAAAATGTCGTTGACTAAATCGGGAAACGCTATAGCGACATGCCAGTATTCCTGATCCCGTAAATACGCGACGCTGGCACGCCGGCGCGTGGGAACTAGAAAAACACCCCCTCGCAAACATCAGACAAGGGGTGGGGTGATGAAAATGTTGCCGATGTTCTTAAAAGTTGATCCTGTTTTTGTTCCCTGCATTTTGTAAATGACTGATTTTCAAGTCAAAAAAATGAGTGGAACAGGGATCACACTCACTCGGTAACTCTGTCTGTGACATTTTCATCACCCCAGACAAGGGGCCTGGTTCGGCATTACCAAAATCGGCGTACCCACAATTAAAATACTTAATAAAATCAATTATTTACGTGAGAAAAGCACCCAAAACCACTTCCGTCACGCCGCCTTCCGCGCCCTAGACAAATCCCTCATAACCATCGAAGTTTATGGCACTCAAAAAGATGTACAATCCCTAAAAGACTGGCTACCAGAAGTAAGCGATAAAGCAGTCATAGACAGGATAAAATTTACATTAACAGAATTAGAATACCGACTAGAACAATCCAGTACAACGGATTAGCGGAATAATTTTTTTTAAGGTTGATTGAGTCCTGAAATGATACTAGTCGTTATAAACCTGACAGGTTTTCAAAACCTGTCAGGTTTGCCCTTTAAACGAGTTTAGAAATCCGATTTTTGGAAAAAATCGGATTTCTTGATTCGCTAAAGTCACAAATCTCAAACCTGACAGGTTTTTTTTAAACGAGTTTAGAAATCCGATTTTTGGAAAAAATCGGATTTCTTGATTTCACGCCGTTTTTTTGCCCTGACTTACTGGAGAAACAAATGATGCGTCCAAAAATATTAGCGGAAAATGCAGTGAATGACCATGTCTTGATCATTGAGTTCGATAATAGACAAAAGAAAAAATATGATTTGGCTCCCTTATTACTTACCATTCGCTTAATAAATTTTGACTATGTAGTCATTTCCAAATTAAGGTAA
>JAOZSV010000207.1 GCA_029939505.1 Thiotrichaceae bacterium
ATACATTGATAAATCTAAGGGAATTTTGTACCACATAAAAACTCGCAACCACCTCGATTTGATTATATATAGAAAGATCAAATGTATAGGGTAATAATAAATCATCAAGTTCAAGATCAATTTTATTAATGAGTTGCAAATTCAAATTTTTACCCTTAATGGTTAAATCAATATCAGAGCCTGGCTTAAAATAACCTTTTGCCCGCTATCCATATAATATAGCTTGTTCTATCTCTGGAAAAGACTGAAAAACTTTAAGGATTTTATTTATTGTTTGTTCTTTCAATCCATATTTCATTTTCATCTATTTCTTTTTTGACTAAGGCTTCCATTCCTGTCTGTAATTCAATAAATAAGGGATAATAACGTTTTATAACCGCTGTGACTATATCATCTGCCATTTCTTCATTATAAGTATGGGAAGATTTGTTTCGACTTTTGATCATATCCATCCAAACTTCACCATCATAAATAAGTGCAACCTTAAAAGCTTCTCTGGTTGCATCTCTTGAACCTTTAATACTATTATTACCTTGATATTCTAAATAATCTTTTAAGGTATTCAACGCTAATTCGTGATTATATTCAAAGGCTTGTATCATTCCCTGTTTTTCTAAATCAGATAATTCTCGTTCTTTAGTGATTTTCACCGCATTTTCTAATTGAGCTAATGCTTTTTTATAATTAGAAAAACGTTGTATCCATCTGATGTCGTTTTTCATTAATACACCTATTAGAGGTTTTTGCAAAATGATGAACCTATCCCACAAACGAGGTTTAAGAAATCCGATTTTTGAAAAAAATCGGATTTCTAAGCTCGAATGAGCGAACGTAGTGGCGAACTGAAAAGTCAGTACCTATATCATTGGCACAATCACTCGAAATTCTTCACCGACTTCCTTAAAAATCACTTCTCGCCCGAATTTTCGGATTTCCTGATAAACCATAGGTAAACCTCTACCCAAACGATCAATATAACGCAGATTTTCCATAAATTTGACCAATATGGGATTACTCGCATAAGAAACACCCGCTTTGAGTTTATCAATCGTAACGGTGTTTGGCAATCGCCCTGGACTGATAAACTCAATGCGATCATCAAACATAAAAATGCGAATTTTTGAACCGATTATCGCATAATTACGATGAAGACAGGCGTTAACGATCAATTCTCGAAAGACTTTCATTGGCGGATACTTTCGTTTAAGTTCACGTTGCCCTTCTTTAATATCAGAAGGAAAAAGCAAATTATTTTTCAAAATAGCCAAACATCGATCTATTTGAAAGGGCAATGGTCCGCTGACATTCTGTTTATCAATCAGTTCACTCTGAATTTCACTTCCCGCAAAATGGGCAAAACTGATACCTGATTGGGGTAAATATCGTTCAGGGTTAATGCCAAAAATCAGTAAACCACCAACTGTCGTTTCTCCTGTTGCTTCATGAAGAATGTCAGTATTAGTCAGTAAACGTTCCTTATCTTTTTCAGATTCTTTAGAAAAATCAATATCATAGTCATTAAAATAAGCGTCAATGGCGGTAAAATTTAAATCACGCAGATTGCTCCTATCAACATTGTTACCATCATAATGAAAAACGCCTGACGCTTGAAATAAGCGCATCAGTTCAGATTGTGAAGCGATACGATTGGTTGAACCCACTCGAATATAGTATTTGCCTGCGGTTTGATAAGGTTTATCTTTCCCCTTATGCACAATAATTTCTGCCAATATTTTATTCTCAAAAGTATGTCGATTAAATTGGACTTCCAAAGCTGGAACAACACGATCCCTCACAATATTCATTACCCATTCTTCTATCGCAAAATCAGTCGGAATGCCGGTAATACCACCCTGATCCGTCACTCCCAAGAGGATAACGCCCCCTTGACTATTTGCAAAAGCCACAATTTCCTTAGCTAAAGATTCTGGTTTAACGCCATATTCTTTAAATTCGATAGATGAATTTTCACCTTGTTGAATAATTTCTTGTAGTTCAAAATACATTATTTTTCCATTTAGTGAAGAGCTAATATTCAATTATTCCTCGTGCGATCTGATCAACTTTTTTTAAAAGAGTCGGTATTCTATTATCACCGTGCATTTTTTGAATAACGTTTTTAGCTTCTTCAAGAGAAACATCTATAGAGGTTATGTATAGAGGATGCTTGCTTTTTCCTCTATATATCGCGCAATCTTGTGGCGTATGATCATATTTTGATTTTGCTACACCAATAATAGGAAATTTCTGGTTGAAAGCATGATAAAGATATGTGCCTAAGCCCGGTTTATCTACTGTACCAAGCCAGACATATCCATCTATAATAATGTACTCTACTAAATCCAGATTGAGTTCTCCTAAGATTGAGATTATGCAGGGGAGTTCTCGCTTATAAAATTGACCGGATTCATAAGGTTTGATGTTTTCTACGATTTTAGTAGAAGCATATTTGTAATCACTTGCGCTCCATTCTTGAAATCCAAGAGACGACACGTTAGCGGTTCCATTATCATTGTAATGAACATCCACCGCGAATTTGTATTTATGAAGTGATTCGTTTTTCATTAGTTCTTCCTATAGAGGTTCAGAAAAAGGTTTGGCAGCCAAACCTCTGAGGTTTTGGAAACCTCAGAGGTTTAGTGAATTTTTCTGCAGCCAAACCTCTGAGGTTTTGGAAACCTCAGAGGTTTAGTGAATTTTTCTGCAGCCAAACCTCTGAGGTTTTGGAAACCTCAGAGGTTTAGTTTAGTGAATTTTTCTTCTAATGCCCAAGTCCCGGTACATTTAAAATACGACCATTATTCAGTGTCGCTAAATAAATTTCTATATCTCCATATTCTGGAGCATCGGGTGGTAATTCATTGGCACGGATTGACACGCCACACCATTGGATACGTTTACGAATATCCCAAATGGCACCCCGACTGGTGCGATAAGTTGGAAAATGATCATACATCCCTTCACGGTGAATAAGATATTGACCCCGTATCCATTTTTCAGCGTTTTCCAGATGACAATTCACACAAGCCCGATTTAATTGTCCAATTTGACGTTCCATTAAGGCTTTACCCCGTTTAATAGCCGCTTGCGTATTGGCATCGCTTTGATCAATGGTAATCGCTTGTCCATTTGCCAGATATTTGAGATAAATCGCTAATGCTAAATTTTCTTCCGATTGTGCCAGATATTCAGCCCCAGTGGTGGCTCGTGCATGACGAGTGACAAATTCTTCTATGCCAATGATTTTATTTAAACGGGTTTCAAATTTGGGCATAGTGGCTGCCCAAGTTGTGAATGCTTTTGGCGCGTGGCAATCTTGACAAGATTTGCCTGTCGAACCTGGGGTTTCAAAAAGTTGTTCCCCGAGTTCTACACTAAACATGGCTGGATTTTCAAACTCGTCCAAATTATCACGAGTTTCAACAGGTACAGGACGTTTCTTTGGATCATCAGTAGGCGTTTTAAAACCAACATTTTTAGTCAAGGTTTGTAGATAAGCGACAATATCCTTGATTTCATCTTTACTCAGAATCTTGTGCGCTCCCCAAGGTGGCATGTTCGTATTGGGATTAAACTGACGTGCATCATAAATATAATTAAACAAATAAGCATCAGGGCGTTTCCATGCACCAATAGTAGAAAAGTCTGGACCAACACTCCCAGGCATGGAGAGATCAGGCAGAATATGACAAGCGATACAACCGCCGCCCCGTTTACGGTTAGCGACCAGTTTTTTACCATTTTCGGGATCACCCTTGATGGGTGTCTCAATATCTTGGTAGCTTGAAATGGGGGTACGGACTTCATGCCTAAAGTTGCTAAACCCTTTCCAATCTGTTTGAGGCCAAGGACGGAGTTCATTTTTATTATAGCGTTTCCAGGGTGCGACATGAGAGGGTTTTTCTAACTCTAATGGCACTTCTTGCGACATTTCAGCGGCAATGACGGGATACTGTAAACAAAAAGTGAGCAACGTACCCAATAGCGTGATGCGTAAAAGGCGTTTCATCTTTTTTTTCCTCGTTATTAGCTGATGTGACGCAAGGAGCTTCCAAGTTCCACCGATGAAATCGATGGAATTGAGGTGGTATTTGAATTGTAAGCACCCTGCGTCACATCAGTTATCAGTTTAAGAATGCGAATTAAGAGTTGAAATTTTTAACTCTTAATTCGCATTAAGAGATGAGTTTGGTCAATAATTATGCTTTAGGTAATGTTACTCCTGTTTGTCCTTGATATTTTCCATTGCGATCTCTATAAGAGGTTTCACAGATTTCGTTGGCTTCAAAAAACAAAACTTGGGCAACGCCTTCGTTAGCATATATTTTAGCAGGTAAAGGGGTGGTATTAGAAAATTCTAAGGTAATATGCCCTTCCCACTCTGGTTCAATAACAGTATTGCTAACGACAATGCCCATTCTAGCATAAGTACTTTTTCCTGAAACGATTGCTAAAATCTCGCGTGGAATACGAAAATATTCAATAGTACGCGCGAGGGCAAATGAATTGGGTGGGATAATACACTCATCAGATTCGATATCAACAAAACTTTTAGGATCAAAGTTTTTAGGATCGACAATCGTCGCGTTGATGTTTGTGAAAAGTTTAAATTCGTTAGCCACTCGCACATCATAACCATAGCTAGATGTGCCATAAGAAATCACGCGCCCTGTCGCGTTTTCCTTAACTTGCTCAGGTTCAAAGGGTTCGATGATATTGTGGGATTTCGCCATACGGCGGAGCCATTTATCGGATTTAATGCTCATTGTGAATGGTGAATTATGAATTGTTTCGAGGCTAAAGTTTTTTTAACGAAAAAACTTTAGCCTCGAATGGTTTAAGAAATCCGATTTTTGAAAAAAATCGGATTTCTAAGCTATAGTTTTTCAGATAAATCGAGAAGAAAACAAGTTTCTGCCAGAAACTTGGTTTTTGAAGAATTTATTTTTCTGAACGTCTATAGAAAGGTTTAAAAAATCCGATTTTTTTCAAAAATCGGATTTCTCCATTTAATTATTTTCCACTTTGATCGTCGGGAATTTTGCAGTGTACTCCTTAGCCTGTAAAGAGAGTTTAGCCGATACACGTCTTGCAATTTCTCGGTAAATTTGTGCGATACGCCCTTCTGGATCGACTTGAACGCTCGGATGACCTTCATCAGCATTTTTACGAATGCTAATATCTAAAGGCAAAGCACCAAGAAAATCGACGTCCTTTTCCTGCGCCATCCGCAAGCCACCGCCTTCACCAAAAATATGCTCTTCGTGACCGCATTTACTACAGATATATATGCTCATATTTTCTATCACACCGAGTATAGGTATACTGACTTTTTCAAACATTTTTAAGCCTTTAATGGCATCAATCAAGGCAATATCCTGGGGAGTAGTGATTATCACTGCACCACTCACAGGGATTTTTTGTGCTAAAGTCAGCTGAGTGTCGCCTGTGCCTGGGGGAAGATCAACAATCAGATAGTCAAGTTCATGCCAATTGGTGTCTTTGAGCAGTTGCTCAAGGGCTTGTGTCACCATTGGACCACGCCAGATCATGGGTGTGTCTTCTTCCACTAAATAACCGATGGACATGGATTGGATGCCATAATTCGTCACCGGTTCAAGGGTTTTACCATCTTTGGATTCAGGTTGTTGCGATATGCCAAGCATACGGGGTTGACTTGGTCCGTACATGTCCGCATCTAATATGCCAACACTGGCTCCTTCAGCGGAAAGGGCTAAAGCCAGGTTAATGGCAGTGGTGGATTTACCAACGCCGCCTTTACCTGATGCAATGGCAACGATGTTTTTAACCCCTTTTATGGGATCAACCCCTTTTTGAACGGCATGGGCGACAATTTTATGGCTGATGTTGACATTGACTATGCTAACGCCATCGACTGTGCCAATTTTGGCTTTTATCTGTTGGCTTAATGTGTCATTATAGCCCTGACTTGGAAAGCCAAGGGTAATATCCACAGTAATTGTGCTGTTTTCAATCTGAATGTTTTTTACCGCTTTTGCAGATATTAAGTCTTTTTGCAAGTAGGGATCAATGTATTGTTTAAGAACCGTTTCAATTTGTTGCTGTGAAATATCAGCCATAATCTGATTTCCTTAATTTGATGTTCTGTTTAATATTAAAATACGCCCAAAGCTGAAGCGTTGGACTCCTATTAACGCCCAAAGCTGAAGCGTTGGACTCCAAAAAACTTCCAAATCTAAAGGTTTGGACTCCAAAAAACTTCCAAATCTAAAGGTTTGGACTCCATTATTTCCACGCTAAGTATAATATTTTGATAAGAAATATAAATAGGGATTTTTTGAATAAGATTCAACGTGACATTTTCACGTTGTCTTCAGTTTCCATTGAGATAAAATGATGAAAAATGCTGACATGACACATAAGTTGATTGCTCTCGCAAAGTTTTTGCTTAAAAAAGATATACCAATTCATGCGTATTTAACAGAATTGACTTGGTTGCTATTTTTAAAAATAGCCCCCTTTTTAGGAGAGACGATACCTGCCCATTTGAATTGGGATAGCTTAATCAGCAAGCAGGGTAAAGAACAATATGAGCATTATAAAAAAATTCTTAAAGAGTTGGAACAACATGCTACTCCTCACATTGCTGGTTTATATACTTATGCCGACACTGCTTTTAAAAATCCTGAACAGTTAGCACAGGTTATTACTACAATTGCTGCTGTTAATCTGCCTATTGATGAACAACTTGGGGATGTTTTCGAGATTTTACTGGAAAAATGTCGTTATGAAGACGCAGCGCGTCTCTACATGGCACCACGTTCATTGACTGATTTGATGGTCATTTTAACCCAACCAAAATTAGGGGAATTGATTCAAGATCCGTTGGCGGGTACCGCAAGTTTTGTTATTGCAGCCGATCAATATATTCAAGTCACGAGCGATAATGAATGGGATAAAAAACATACTCATCCCCCTTTTATCGCTATAGAACCCGATTTGGTACAACAGCGTTTGGCATTAATGAATTGTCTATTACATCAAATCGATCATCCACAACATGTTCGATGGGGTGATAGTTTACTCTCCAATTTGCAAACTTGGCCTCAAGCCGATGTCATATTAAGTATGCTGCTTTTCGCGAGTAAACCCAATGAGGAAAAACACGAAACCTCTTTAGCCTTATTGCAACATATTTACTTGACACTGAAGCCAGGGGGACGGGCAGCGATAATCGTACCTGATCAAATATTAAAAGCGGGGGGAGCCGCAAAAAAAATACGCACGACTTTGCTTGATACCTGCGTTTTGCATACCGTACTACGGCTGCCTAATGGTCTTTTTTACCCACATAAGATCAATGCCCATCTGCTTTTTTTTAAAAAAGGCGAAAGGACAAAAACCGTTTGGTTTTACGATTTACGGACGAACAATGCTGTTTTTGGGCAACTTCACCATTTAACGCGAGAACATTTGAAAGCATTTGAAATGGTTTATGGTGATGATCCCAATGGACAATCTCCACGCCATGATGAAGGTGAAAACGGACGTTGGCGGTGTTTTAATCGTGATGCTTTGACAAAGCAGAACAATAGATTGGATTTATGTTGGTTACAGGAGATTGAAACGGAAAAAAATCATTTTGTGACAGAGAAGACTAGAAAAGTTTTAAGTCAGACTATAGCGGAGTTAGAAACTCTCACAGAAATTTTGCGCGATGAATAGTGATTAGTTTTTATCTTGGTTCGCCCTGTAATGTATTAACAGGGCGTTTTCATTTCGAGCATTTAGTCAATTTCACCGTCTTTTAACTCCTCTAGCCCCTTTAAAGTTTCCACCTCTAGCCCCTTTGAGTTTAGCACCACGCAAATTAGCCCCTTTAAATTTCGCCCCACGTAAATTCGCCCCTCTAAAATCTGCACCACGCAAGTTCGCACCACGTAAATTCGCACCACGTAAATTCGCACGATTGAATCGAGCAGAAGCTAAATTAGCTCGGCGCAAATCCGCGCGACTTAAATTCGCCCCTCGAAAATCCGCGCTACGCAAATTGGCTCCCCGTAATCGCGCTCTTGATAAATTGGCTCCCCGTAATCTCGCTCGCGTCAATCTCACACCATTGAGTTGAGCCTTACTTAAATTACATCGATTACATTTTTTAGTTTTTTTGAGCTTTTTGACATGATTCCTATTAGCAGCATAAGTCTTATGATTCAAAAAACCGATCATTATGGGTATCATCACTATTATAAATATTTTTTTTATCAGTCTTTTATTCATAAAGTTTCTCCTGTTATTAACTGATGTTACGCACTATGTTTCCAAGAGGTTTAAGAAATCCGATTTTTTCAAAGGATTTCTAAGCGGCGAAACGATGTTTAAGAAATCCGATTTT
>JAOZSV010000050.1:0-5448 GCA_029939505.1 Thiotrichaceae bacterium
ATCGGTGGAATTTAGGTGGTATTCAAATTGGAAGAACCCCGCGTCACATCAGTTAAAAACTTTGTGTGGTGATTTAGCCGCAATTCCCAACGGATTCACACGCTCACTGTCTTCAACTTGGAAAAAAATTATGTTCGTCAAAAATATAGATTATAATGAATTAGCCGAATGGTTAGAAGGAGATACGCCTCCCATTTTAATTGACGTGCGTACTCCAAGAGAAATGGCGCAAGCCTCTATAGCTAACGGTAAACCCATGCCACTCAATACCTTGCCTTTACGTTTTGATGAAATACCTAAAGACAAGACAGTCGTTTTTTATTGTCGCACGGGAGCACGTTCTGCCCAAGCCTGTATGTATATGACAAATCAGGGCTATGACAATGTTTATAATTTGTACGGCGGGATTGTCAATTGGGCGCAAAATGGATTGCCGACTGCACCAATGATATTGGAAGAGGCTTGAAGCCATCAATCACCAATGAAGCATTATTTTCTTTTTACATGGGATTCATCAACATGAATAATAGTCAAGCATTGAGTCTCCAATTATTTCTTAAAGCCGATGAATTTACCCGTATTGGCAACCGTGCTGTCTGTAAAGCCAAAGCGGAAAATCATCGGCTTGGTATCCCCAATATCTTTTCCCGAAATGGTTGTATATATTATGAATTACCAAACGGCGAGATTGTCAAAAAAGAGTCATTTACTGAAGTATAAGTTTTAAGACTTTTTGGAGTTCAACGCTTCCGCTTTGGGCGTAGCGAAATCACGAATGCCAAAGCTAAAGCGTTGGACTCCATAATAGACGATAATTTGTGCTTCAGTACTTAAGAACATCCGTTTGACATAATGCCATTCACCATTAACCATTCACCAGTTTTATGAAAAATTCTCAACCCAAACTCTCCTTGGGACCAGTATTATATTATTGGCCGCGTGACACGCTGCTTGATTTTTACGAACGCATGGCAGAAACGGCTATTGATATTTTTTATGTGGGAGAAACCGTCTGTTCCAAACGCAAAACGCTACGCACTGAAGATTGGTTAGCGTTAGCTGAGCGATTGGTGGCAGCGGGTAAGGAAGTCGTACTGTCTTCATTGGCCCTTTTAGAGGCGGAGTCAGAACTCAAAACGTTACGCAAACTTTGTGACAATGGCCATTTTATGGTAGAAGCTAACGATATGGCGGCTGTGCAATTATTAGAAGGTACGCCTTTTGTCATAGGGCATAGCATTAATCTCTATAATACACGCGCACTGGCACTGATGGCGACTTTAGGACTACGCCGCTGGGTGCTGCCTGTAGAATTGTCCCGCGAAACGCTCGCTGATTTACAAGCAGAACTTCCTGCGAATGTAGAAACGGAAGTTTTTGCTTATGGACGTTTGCCTTTAGCTTATTCAGCACGGTGTTTTACGGCGCGTGCCCATAATTTGCCTAAAGATGATTGTGAATACCGGTGTTTAGATTATCCTGATGGTTTAACCCTTTCTAGTCAAGAAGATAAGCCTTTTCTCACATTAAACGGTATTCAAACACAATCAGCAAAAACCCATAATTTATTGCCAGAAATCACCAATATGAAATCAATGGGAATTGATGTCTTACGCATCAGCCCACAGTCAAGGCATACGGAAAAGGTGATTGATGTTTTTCACCGTTGCTTAACTAATCAGGAAACTGTGATAGAAGGGCAGGCTCGCTTGAAACCGGTTATTTTAATAGGTGCTTGTGATGGGTATTGGTATGGTGGTAAGGGCATGGATTCAATTAAACCGGATAATGTCTTATAGGATGAAAGCGAGGGCGAACACGCAGGTTCGCCCCTACAGCCCCTGAATATATGGAGATTTGTAGGGGCAGACCTGTGTGTCTGCCCTTGTGTCTGCCCTTAACTTAATGGCAGTGAAGCTCCCGCTTGGGAACGAGGAGGCTGAAGTTCTATTTAAACTGTCATTTCATGAGAAATAATTATGTTTGCCACTGAAAATTTTTCTATTACCGCAAATATCATATTAGGATTGCAAAAATTAAGTCCACTGACGAATCTGATAACTGATATTTTTATTATTATTTTTCTATTTTTACTGTTTTTTACGATTGATAAACGGGGAAAGCAGTTAGCATTGCATAATATATTGATTTCATTAACTTTTTTTGGTGTATTTTTGGGTATTGCCATCGGTTTTAGTTCATTTGATGGACAAAATATTGAAAAGAGTCTTCCCCATTTATTTGAAGGTTTAAAAATGGCTTTTGTCATAGGCATTTTGGGTATTTTTGTCACATTTTTGATTAAATGGATTAACCATAAAAAAGTCAAATCGGTATTGCCCGCCACCCATAATATCACGCCCAATGATATTTATCGGGTATTGAAAGAAATTCGTACTCATACTGCTGATCAAAATGCTATCCTTTCAAACATGGTTGAACAAACCGGCCTTTATCAAAAAAACGTCTATAAAGTCATTAAATCGCAACACGGTTTCGCAAAACAAGAATTACCGCTTTTGGAAGAACTGAAACAGAGCATTATTGGTCAAGATGAGTTTTCATTAGCCACACAAATACAGCGTTTAAGTACGGTTCAAAGTGAAAATATTAAACAATTTAACCAAGCCATTGAGAAGCTCGTCAAATGGGATTACCCCGTGCAAATGGCGCAGATGCAAGAGCAATTTAGCCATTCTCTGAGTGGTATAGAAAAATCGCGTGATGCTTTGCAGGATATTAGTACGTTTATGCAATCCATTCCACAGACTATGCAACAACTGGCACAACTGATGCAGGGTTTACATCAACAACTTGAAACCCATGAACGTCATTTAGAGAGTTTTCAGCATTTACGTCAACAGGCGGGTGATGCTTTTCCTGTCATTGAAAAAAATCTGAATGATTTGACGCGGGGAATGCAGCAGCAGGTACAGCGTCATTTGGAATTACTTGAAACGACTTTGGAAACGCAATTGGATATGGCAGATGTTTCTTTAGAAACGCAAGTTGAAGGATTTCAGATTTTGCAAAATAGTTTTGCTGAATTGGGAGTTAAAGTACATCACAAGTTAAAAAACTCGGATAGTGCGCTTCAAGATATTGATGGGGAAACGTTGAAAAACGTTGAAAAATCGCCTGAAATGAAAGAAGAAATGTCGCATGAAACTTCTAGCGATGACTACAACATTTTGCAAAGTCAGGCTTATACATTAATGGATTCTGGTGATTATGAGGAGGCGATTGCCTATTTTGATCAAGCGATTGAATTAAACTCGGAAGAATTTTCGTTATTTTATAACAAGGCTTGTTGTTCTGCTTTGCTGGGTCAAGTTCATCTTGCAATAGTGGTGTTGCAAGAAGCCATTTCTTTAAATGCCGAATGCTTTGACATGGCAAAAAATGATTCTGATTTTGATAAGATACGTTATAGTGTGGATTTTCAATCTTTTATCAAAAACGATAACTGACGCATTGTTCAAGGAAGCCCAACCTCTGAGTTTTCCAAAACCTCTGAGGTTTTTCAGATTGGAGATAATTTATGGAAATGGAACAATTTTTTGGACAAAATTCAAAACCTCAAGAAGACGATTCTTTTCTTTCAATCTTTGATATTCTTTTAGGATTATTGCTACTTGCTTTAATACTCATTTTCCTCTTTTTTTCTCTGACTTATCCTCTTTCAAAAGCAAAAAAAAAAGAGGACATTCAAGAAACCGTTGTTAAACCGGCATCTGAAACAAGAAAAAGGGAGATGAAACCGATGAAACCGGCTGCCTCTATTTCATTACGAGAAGCGATTTATCAATCACTATTAGAGGAATTTAAAAACGACTTATCTCATTGGTTTGCAGAAATTAACGAAACCAATTTAACGATGCGTTTCCAAAATAGTGAAACCTTTTTTGAAATAGGGCATTCATCACTTAATAAACATTATCAAATGCTCTTAGCGGATTTTTTTCCCCGATATGTCAACATTTTAAAAGAATATAAGGAAGCCATAGAAACTTTGAGTATTGAAGGGCATACTTCTTCAGAATGGAAAGAGAGTGTTTCTCAAGATGAGGCTTATTTTAATAATATGGCTTTATCTCAAAAAAGAACACGCGCGGTTTTAGAATATTGTTTACAATTACCTTCAATACACGCTGATAAAGAATGGCTGCGTCGCATTTTGACGGCTAATGGTTTGTCGTCTAGTCGTTTAATTATGGAAAATAACTTTGAACATGTTGAATATTCTCGCCGCGTCGAATTTAGAATTTATGTGATTTGTGAACGTTAAAAAAACCGGACAGGTTTTAAAAACCTGCCAGGTTTGACTCCCGCTCAGAAACCTATAATTTCAGTTGTACAGTATGCCCAGGCTGATTACTAGGATGTTCAGCTTTAGTAAATACAGTACGATCATTTTTCAGCACGAGTACATCAAAGAAAGGTTTAAAGCGTTCTTCAGAAATATCAAACGCTTGTAGAAACTGACCAAATAACACTTGTTCTTCAGGCGCAGCACTTCCATCTGACAGCGAGGAATCCAATATATTCGTCAAAATGCACATTTTTTGTGCATCAGTTAATATTGGTGTGACTTCAGTCAAAAATGTATCGACTGGCGTGTTTTGCTGATATTTAAAAGCCCGATCCAGCAATTTCTGATTTTGAGCTCCAACACCAATTGCCCCCCCGCTATCTTCGCCACCCAATACGGCGAGCAGTTGCCCAACTTCTTCATTTTCGACTTTACCATCAGCACCTATCATATAAATAAGTGATGTGACGAAAGCAAACTGAGGCGTTACTTCACCACTGTCGCCTTTGAATACATCAAAAAGTCCCATTTAATTTTCCCTTTCAAAATGTTATGGATGAGTCATTTTTAAATGAAAATGACCTGTTTTAAGTGAAAGTGTCAAATATTAATAATATTTGCAACTACTCAGCCGTTACTTAGCCTTGAAATCAATTTCAAGGCTAAGTAATTGTGTTTATTATAACATAAATGAAAAAAACAATGCTACTTTATCATTTCTTACTATAATAGTATAGCGAAGAGGATAACATATTATTAATAAATAATAATTATAAATCAATCAGTTAAAAAAATAGTCTTGCGTTAAAATATCTGTTTCAGATTTCTCAAAAAAAAATTTTTCAAAAAACTCGCTTTTTTTTTTTAAAATCTATATAATGTTTCTCACTTGACATTTCTCAATTTAGAAAATTGTGAAATGATTTCTAAAGTAATTTTTTTAACTATCTATAAGGAGTCTATTTTAAAGATGATTAAACCACAATTGACGTTAGCTATTTGCGCTTTTAGCCTTGCCTTAGCCGCTGCCCCAGTTACTGCCGCCGAAGAAAAAGCTCCTGCTGCTGCTCCAGCTACTGAAGCTGCTCCAGCTACTGAAGCTGCTCCAGCTACTGAAGCTGCTCCAGCTACTGAAG
>JAOZSV010000050.1:5548-13657 GCA_029939505.1 Thiotrichaceae bacterium
AGCAACTAAAGAAGACGGTGCCAGTCTTGGTGCTTTGATTGTTGCTGAAGCTGAAGCCGCTGAAGCTACTACTGAAGAAGCCGCTCCTGAAGGTGATAAAAAAGAAGAAGCAACTAAAGAAGACGGTGCCAGTCTTGGTGCTTTGATTGTTGCTGAAGCTGAAAAAGAAGCTGCTTCTGATGAAGAAGGCGAAGAAAAAGCTGAAGAAGGCAAAGAAGGCTAACACACCTTTCCATGTTGTACAGGTATTTAATTAACGTTAAAGCGTTACTTTAAATACTGACTACATCAAAATATCCCCTCTCCCTTCCAATGGGAGAGGGGCCAAATCTCTAATTAATTCAATGCCTTAAAAACGGCATCCCGAATTTCCTCTACTTGACCAATGCCGTTTATACGCACATATTTAGGTGCATTGGCTTCTCCACCGTCAGCCCACTTCCCATAATACGCAACCAACGGCTCAGTTTGATCGTGATAGACTTTCAGGCGTTTTTTGACCGTTTCTTCTTGATCATCATCGCGTTGAACCAAATCCTCACCTGTCACATCATCCTTACCATCGACTTTAGGCGGATTATATAAAATATGGTAAGTGCGCCCAGAGGCTAAATGTGCCCGCCGTCCACTCATGCGTTTGATGATTTCCTCATCATCGACAGCAATTTCCACCACATAATCAATATTAACCCCCGCCTCTTTCATCGCATCGGCTTGTGGGATGGTACGTGGAAAACCATCAAATAGAAAGCCATTGGTACAATCAGGCTCCTTAATGCGATCCTTGACCAAACCAATAATGATGTCATCCGATACAAGCCCCCCTTCATCCATGATTTTTTTTGCGGCTAAACCGAGCGACGTTTTAGCCTTCACAGCGGCGCGTAACATGTCTCCCGTCGAGATTTGTGGAATCCCATATTTTTCTTTAATGTAATTGGCTTGAGTGCCTTTACCAGCACCTGGACCACCTAGTAAAATTAAACGCATTGAAAAACGCTCCTTTTGTTAGAAATTAATGATAATTACCAATTAACAATTATATAATAAAATCAATCAAAAAAGTATTTTACAGCACTACGGTGGTGTAATAATATCAGGTAATTTTTTTGGTGATTGGATACAAAGAGATTTATTGCGGCTAGATTCACCACTTCGTATAATAATCCGTGATTTAGCGACACCAAAGACTTTAGAAAATAATTTGCATAAATCAGCATTCGCTTTTCCATCAACGGGGGCTGCTGTAATCTTTACCTTCAATTTATCTCCATATACTCCGACGAGGCCAGCATGACTTGAGCGAGGCAGTACATGTACAGATAAGACTAAATTTTCCCCTTCCCAGTGATAAAATGTCATTAAATTGCCCTTTTGATGAAACGGATTTTTAAGATCGAAACGAGGTTTAAGAAATCCGATTTTTGAAAAAAAATCGGATTTTTAAGATCGAAACAAGGTTTAAGAAATCCGATTTTTGAAAAAAATCGGATTTCTCAGCTCGAAACGAGGTTTAAGAAATCCGATTTTTGAAAAAAAATCGGATTTCTCAGCTCGAAACGAGGTTTAAGAAATCCGATTTTTGAAAAAAAATCGGATTTCTCAGCTTGAAACAAGGTTTAAGAAATCCGATTTTTGAAAAAAATCGGATTTCTAAATTTCAACCAGAAAAAGCGAGTTTTGCAAAAGGCTCATAATTCATAATTCACAATTCACAATTCATAATTAGAAATGAAATTCAATGAAAAATTTAATCGTTCCCTTGACAAACAAGTTAAATTAGCTGTAACAGGGCTAAGTCGAAGTGGTAAAACGGTTTTTATTACCTCGCTGGTACATCAACTATTACACGGGCTAGAAGATAGGCGTTTGCCTTTTTTTAAAATAGTGAGTAGTGACAGATTGCGTGGCACTAAGATTCTGCCGCAACCCGATATGCACATTCCCACATTTCGTTATGATCGGGCCATTGAACAACTCTGCGGCGATCCCCCCACTTGGCCTGAACCCACCAACGGCATCAGTGAAGTCAGGCTCGCTATTCGCTATCTCTCCAATAACCCCTTATTGAAACGGATGTCCCCTATTAAGACATTATATGTCGATATCGTTGATTATCCAGGAGAGTGGTTATTAGATTTACCGTTGTTAGAACTCAGTTATGAAGAATGGTCTGAACAAATTGCCCGCTTATGTGAGATGGAACCCCGTGCCACTTTATCTCAAGAATGGCGAACTTTGCTTGAAACGGTTGATCTCACAAGTGAAGCGGAGAATAGCACCCTACGCCAAATTAGTCAACTCTATACTGATTTCTTGTATCGCTGTAAAGAACCGCAATATAATTTAAGCCTTTTACAACCAGGGCGTTTTACCATGCCAGGGGAAGATTTAAAAGGAGCGCCCTTACTGGAATTTTGCCCCTTGCTCAAAATACCTCAAGACATTGATTATAATGATAATAGCCTCTATGCAGAAATGAAAAGACGCTATGAATCCTATAAAGAACATGTCGTCAAAAAATTTTATAAAGCGCATTTTTCCAGCTTTGATCGTCAAATCATATTGGCAGATGTGCTAAGAACATTTAATACGGGTTACGCCAGTTTTGTTGACATGCGTGACGCGATTAACATGGTATTAAAAAGTTTTCACTATGGGAAATCGGGCTTAATCAACAAATTCTTTGGTTTAAAAATTGATAAAATGCTATTTGCCGCAACTAAGGCTGATCATGTTACACCAGATCAATTATCCCATTTGGAAAGCTTTCTCCAAAATATGTTAGCCACTTCTCAAAATAACGCGACTTTTGAAGGCGTATCTTCTGAAACTTTAGCATTGGCGGCTGTCAAATGCACACAAGCTGCCCATACCACATTTCAGGGCAAAAAAATGTCGTGTATTAAGGGCATGCCTATTGAAGGAGACAAACCAATCGCCTTATTTCCGGGAGAAGTTCCTATAGAAGTACCCATGCCTGAAGAATGGGTAGAAGGACGTTTTCATTTTATGGCATTCAAACCGCCCCGTTTAGCTAATGTGCATGGCAGTGGATTACCTCATATTCGCCTTGATCATGCACTTGAATTTTTGCTTGGAGATAAATTTTAATGAATACAGATACTTGGAATCCCCCCCTCTTTTTTGAACTAGAACAGGTGGAAACCATTGCTGAAGAAGAAAAGGCAATCACCTTAGACTATACGCCGCCTGTCATATTACCAGAAAACACTGAACTGGAATATGAACCGGTGGTGCAACCGATAACGCTTCCGCAATCACCGCAATCACCACATTCGCCCTGGCTATGGCTAGTGGGTGCATTAGGAACATTATTAGTCTTAATGTTGCTGGTGGATACTTATTATTTTATCGCACAACAATATGCCCACAGTCTTTTTCTAGGCACGTTATTTTTAACTTTGATACTCACTATCAGCGGTGCTGCCTTAATACTCACTCGGCAAGCCTATAAAAAGATACAAACCTTACGCACCGTCTCTGCACTCCAAAAAGAAGCCAGAGAACTAATGGAAGCAGATAGCTATGGCAACGCTGATCCCTATCTCAAAAAAATAGTCAACTTCTATGCCCATCGCCCCGATGTCAAAAAACGTCTTGAAGGTTTTTACATCGCCCTCAATGACACGCATCAAGATCGTGAAGTCTTTCGCCTGTTTTCCGACTTCGTTCTCAAAGAAATTGACCAACAAGCCTATCATATTGTCAGCCAACGTTCTAAAGAAACCGCGTTAATGGTGATGATCAGTCAAATTGCCCTATTAGATACCATATTAACGCTATGGCGTAATACCCGTATGATTCAAGACATTGCCACGCTATATGGTGGAAGACCTGGTTTTTTAGGGACAATCACTTTAATAGGCGGTATTTTGCAGAACTTGATTTATGCTGATGTCAGTGAAATGGTTGCAGACAGTGTTGCTGAAATATTAGGTGGCTCCATGCTATCAGTGATGTCTGCACAAGTGGCACAAGGACTCGGCAGCGGTGTACTCACAGCCCGTCTCGGAATACGAACTATGCAAGCCTGTCGCCCCTTACCCTTTTCAGAAGAGGAAAAACCCCGCTTAAAAAACATCCGTCGAGAAATCATCTTCTCACTCAAGGGCGTATTTGAAAAGAAAGAAAGTTAATTTGGAGTCCAAATCTTCAGCTTTGGGATTTTTTTGGAGTCCAACGCTGAAGCGTTGAGATTTTTTTAAAGTCCAACGCTTCAGCGTTGAGATTTTTTTGGAGTCCAACGCTTCAGCTTTGGTCCTTTTGGAGTCCAACGCTTCAGCTTTGTACAAGGCGGATTTTCAAAAAAATGAATAAAATCAAAGGCTTGATTTTAAAAAAGGTGGGAAAACATCTCTTTTTAAATTAAAACGGCGTTACCTGCCGATACCATTTATCGTCGTCAATGTTGAAACAGAGGAGATTGTAAAATGGACAAAACCACTCAATATCGCCGTTTAATTAAGAATCTCTTAATTCAACACGCCAAAATTGTGACTCATCAGTGTTCTCAAGAAATGGAAACACTTCTCAGTTTTGATGAGGAAAATGACCAATATCTTTGGCTACAGGTTGGTTGGCAAAACGATCATCGCGTTCACGGCATTACCATTCATCTCCGTTTACACAAAAATTTGGGTTGAACAAGATTGGACAGAACCTGGCATTGCGGTAGAGTTATTGAAGTCAGGGGTTTCCAAGGATGAAATTGTTTTAGGTTTTCGTCATCCAAAAAAACGGCCTTTGACCGAATTTGCGGTGGCATAAGTTCGTAGCAAAGGCATTATTGTAGGAATTGGGCAACCACAAGGGATTGCCCTTTTTGACAAGCTGAGAAAAGTAGTCTAAATCAAAATTTGATTTCGCGACGCGAGTTATTTCAGAATATGAGAATTTTCAGGCTCAATTCTAAAATTCGGTTAGGAATATGCACGAAATAAAATCTTCATTAAAAGAATTGCTTATTCCTTTATTATCACTCTCTTGATAAAAAGTGATCGAAATTATTTCATGCACGTTCCTTAATTCTGATTCAGACTGTTTCTTATTCTGAACCTGATTCTGGTTCTTCACCAGAATCTGCTGGTTCTTCACCATCTGCTGGTTCTTCACCATCGACTGGTTCTTCACCATCGACTGGTTCTTCACCCTCAGTTGGTTCTTCACCATCTGCTGGTTCTTCACCTTCACCAGGAATAATCAACAGATCCTGTGTCTGACCATCAGGATAGGTAATCTCAAAATCAGCTACACCATCATCGTTAGTATCAGATTCAAGTGGAGTAAATTCTATATCGCCGTTGGTAGGTATTTCACCATAATTCACTTCATAACCCAAGATACCTTGATAGAATACGCCATTGAACTTAAAGGACAGTTTGCCATCAAGCTTCACAGTCACTTTGCTCACATTGCTGTTTATCAAGCCCAATCCAGTTCTGAGAAGCTTAGGATAAACAGGGCAAGGATAAATCCTTTGGCGACGCTTTTTGCGTTTTTTGCAATCCTTGCCTTTTTTGCCCTTTTCGCATTTTTGGAAAACCAGCGTATAAAGCATGCCATTACCAGGAGCAAAATAGGGAGAATCTATTCTTACACCACCTAACGGAATATCATTGCCCACTATAATTGACATGATATCCGCACGACCTTTATGGAAAAGTCCAGGATAGAAATGACTTGATTGTGTTAGTACACCCTGTATATTCATATTTAACAAAGCGTCTAATTCAACATCACTCGTCAGATCGGTTACTACTCCCGGAAAATCCTGTGGCACTGGAATGGATTCAATACATTGACCATTCTTGGTCACAACCCTAACACTGTTATCCGGATTCAGGGTTACGCCTTCTGGTTCATCAACCTGTGTCACCTCAATTGGAGATACCTCATAGACAAACTCATCTCCTTCAGGACCACCAAGAGTCACTTCAATATTACCCGTCTCAGGATTTTGCTCTACAGTCGTATCTGGAAGTAATTCTTTTATATCTTCCAACACAGGCGGTTCATCTTTTATGACATTGGTTGACGACAAGTTCACCGCATCATAATCAACATCTAGTTCTGAAGCCACGCTGTCTGTCCGAATAATCGGGAAAATGTTGGTTAATTCAGAACCCACAGGTATAGATTCTTTATCCACAAATTCCACACCAGGACCAAAAACAGCTCTCGCACCGACATCAACTGTCAGGTTATCAATGAGTGCGTTACTAAACCGTACAGTACCTTCAACAGTACGATCCGTCACTTCAACAGGTGCATCGTCTGTCCCAACAATCGTTAAATCTTTTAGGACAGGTTCATCTGGCAATTCTGTGGTAAAGGGCAAATCAAGAATCAAGTTAGTTGCAAATCCAAGTGCCGTAATGACCGAACCCTCGGATACCGCCGTAAAGCTTGATATCATTGCCAATCCACCTTCCGATAGGCTATAAATGCGAACGTCGCTGCCACCCGCTTTGCTGACGATAATTTCGGCAAATTCGTCGCCGTTGACATCACCAACAGCTAGAACAACACCTTTACCATCGTAATTGCAACCGACAGGTTCGCCGCAATCGGTATCACCGTCGCCGCAATCGGTATCACCGTCTTCGGCATCACCGTCTTCGGCATCACCGTCTTCGGCTTCACCGTCTTCGGTATCACCGTCATCGGCATCACCGTCTTCGGTATCACCGTCTTCGGCATCACCGTCTTCAGTATCACCGTCTTCGGCATCACCGTCTTCGGCATCACCATCATCGGTATCACCAGTATTGTCACATGGACCCTTTGTATCACCATGTCCAAGGTGAGCATCAAGCGCTGCTGATGCAACCGTTATAGTTTTACCATTATGACATATCGTGACTTTCTTACCATCATCCTCAGAAGCATTATCATCATCATCGCCATCACCAGGTTTCTTACGAGAAGAACTACTATCATCATCTGCTTCGACTGTCTTGAATGCATCAAATACATCTTCGATTAGGGTGCCATCCATTTTATAGACCCCTATCATGTATTCTTCCGCATTGGACGCTTGACCAAGAACGATTTCATCAATACCATCCTTATTCACGTCGCCTGTCGCAACAACCATGCCACGCGCTTCACCGTCTAGTAAGGCAGTGAAAGAAGCCAATAAAGTGCCTTCGCTACCATTACTACTATAGACAAAGACATTCTCGTTTTCAGATGGTGTCGCTTTAACAACGATAATTTCATCAGTACCGTCACCATTCACATCGCCCGCCGCAATGTTGAACGCAGTTTTGTCGTCAAAGAGCTGGATGCCGTGAATAAGCGAGCCATCTTTGGCTTGGTAGATACCTAACAGGGTAGCTTCATCTTGATTGGCTACTATGATTTCTGGTACACCATCGTCACCGCCAACAACGTCACCAAAAGCGGCATTAACCCCTTTACCATTGCCGTCTGGTTTGATAATAATCCATTTATTATGACCTTCGCCATCATAAAGGAAGAATTTATTACCTTTTCCATCTTCAGTAACGACAATATCGCTTGATTCATCTAAATCAAAATCAGCAATGCTGATGCGAATGCCGTTATCTTTATCAGTGTCTTTGACTCCGAACTTATGTACAATCTCACCATTCGCTTCCAGTAAGGCAATACTGTTCACTTCACAGGCTTGTTCTCCAACAACAACCAAGTCACGCCCTTGAATAGTACCACCTGCCACACTGGTCAGGTTTATCGTCACCGTTTTTTCATTTTCAAGCAGTGTCACTTGCGATTCTTGAAAAACGAACCCTTCCATAGTGACTTTTAAGGTGTAAGTGCCGAGTGACAAATCAGGAATATTATAGTAACCTTCAGCATCTGTTGTTACTGTTATTTCGCTCTCCAGTGTGACTGTCACTCCTTCTAGTGTGACTGTCGCTCCTTCGATAGGATTATCTGACTCATCTAAAATATTACCCTCAAGAGTGGCGAGTCCTAATACTGTTTCTCCAGCATCACCGTCTTCAGCTTCGCCGTTTTCAGCTTCGCTTTCTTCAGCTTCGCCGTCACTAGCATCGCCGTCTTCAGCATCGCCATCTTCAGCATCACCGTCTTCAGCAT
>JAOZSV010000050.1:13757-18719 GCA_029939505.1 Thiotrichaceae bacterium
CGTTTTCAGCATCACCGTCTTCAGCATCGCCGTCTTCAGCATCGCCGTTTTCAGCTTCACCGTCTTCAGCTTCACCGTTTTCAGCATCGCCATCTTCAGCCTCGCCGTCACCAGCATCACCGTCTTCAGCATCGCCGTCTTCAGCATCGCCATCACTAGCATCGCCGTCTTCAGCATCGCCATCTTCAGCATCACCGTCTTCAGCATTGCCGCTTTCAGCATCGCCGTCTTCAGCATCGCCGTTTTCAGCATCACCGTCTTCAGCATCGCCGTCTTCAGCATCGCCGTTTTCAGCATCGCCATCACTAGCGTCGCCATCACTAGCATCGCCATCACTAGCATCGCCGTCATCAGAAGTGCTTTCAGTACTACTGTCAGCATCTCCTGTTTCACTGCTATTAGTAGTAGTTACTGTACTATCGCTTTCCACATCGTCAACTGCAGCCCAGGCATAAGGAGCCATAAACAGGACAGCCAACACAATGGGGGAAAGTTTTAAGTACTTGCCCAATTGAGTCTTCATAAAGTATTTTCTCCAATTAAAAATAATATGGAATAACAAAATGCCAGTTACTCCCAGTTAGCTGTCACTTAAATAGTTGATTATAAGGATTTTGTTTCGTAAACTTTACGAAAATATTTTATAAATCCACTGATAAATCAATCGGTTAAATACTAACCGGGCATTGCTAAAAAGAGGAACAATTTTTATCTTAAATGATTGAATTTTAATAAGTTTTAGTAGAACAAATTCGTTTAAGAGTCTGACAAAAAAATAAACTGAACCGCTTTTGATGGAAAGTAGCACTAGATTAAAGTCCAGCACATGGAAAATCAAAATTGTTCAGGTTATTTATTGCTGGCTCTTAATCCACTTAACATTAAAAATCAAACATGACTTAATATAATGGAATATTAGATAACAATTTCGTTGACAAATATTGATATTAATGCGTAATGAGGCCTCATTTCAATATTGTGAACTAGGGAGTATCAGCCCTTTATCCATTCGCCTTATGATGACTCAGGTTACTTTTTTTCAATACAAAAAAATTGGCAAGATTTTTGCATTGAAACTTGCTATTTCCACTATATAATAAATAAAAATTGAAAACCGCAAAGCCCTTAACACTTTACACCATCATCATTTGCGCTTTTGTTATTTCAACGACCAAACCGCCCAGGTTTTAAAAACCTGGCAGGAAAAAAAGCTCACTTGATGACGGTGCTTAAATAAGTGATAAGCCATCTATCATAGATATTTATAAACTATTTACCTAAAAAACAACAAGCAAACAGAAAATTTTCTCTATTACTTTATATTATAAAGTTATAAAATAAAAAAGTGCAAGTATTATCCGACGAAAACAGCCGCTCCCGCTAAAAATTTTATTAAGTTATTGAAAAATATTTTTATAAGCCATTGATTTTTCGTGAACTTATGAAGTCTTTTACATTTTAAATCAATGAGTTATAAATACGCACCCTTTGCCGTTGATATGGTTGGTCATCGTCTCATACATTTGAATAAGATAGATTTAAAATAGAGTAAAATTAAAACCTGTTTTTTTTTGAGTCTAATTGTGCTTTTGGAGTCTAACACTGGAAGTCTTTTGAAATTCAAACGTGACCTGCTATACTCAACAAGGTAATAAGTTTAACTTTTTTAATGAGGAAGGTGGGCAGTAAAAGATTGCCCACCCTACCTGAAAGTTTGAGGATTGGTGATTGTAAGCCGTGGTTGCCCAGCATAAAAAGTTGATGCCTGTGTGCAGTATAAACAGGATTCATGCAGTAACAAAAAGTTTCCAAACGATTTAACATGAAAAAATTATATTTAGAAAAATCCATTATTTTTAAAGCAACATTTTTGATTTTAATAATCATCTTTTTTCAGCCCTTTTCGCTCTTTGCGAAAGAATTTGATATGAAAAATTATTACAAAAAAACTCGCTCTCAAACTAATCACACTTTTTTACAAAAATTTCCTTATAAAAAATATTTGCAAAAAGTTTCCTTTATCAATTTTAGAATACTGCAAAAACATCGCTCTTATCTCAACAACAAAAGAAAAATAGGCAATGAATTTCTATATTATTTAGGAGAGAATTTTTTAAAAATATTTCCGACTTCTATTTCACAATTGAAGGGCAAAATAAAAATTGGAGAAAGTTATATTACGCCTCATAATAAAAAGAGGGTAAGTCGCCGTGCGAATGAAATTTATAAAATCATAGGCTACTATATCCTTGGGAAAATCGCGCGTAAAATTGAGAAAGAAATAAAAAATGATGATTTTGATCTCACGGATGCGGATCATATTGCACTTGTTGAGCGATTAAAAAATAACAAAATTTATATTAGTGTTGAAGAAAGTCGCTTTAAAAAACTCATCCGAAATATAAAGGAAGGGCATTTTGGATATATTTTTGATCGTCTCTTTAAAAAAACCAATGAAATTTTTAGTAGCGATGAAGTGAGTCAACTTAAACTGTATAGTTACAAGAACTATTACGCTATTAAGAAAAATTATGCCGTCAACATTTTTCGCGTTAAAAAAAATAATCACTTTATTGGATACAGTATTTGGCTAAAACGCCCTGATCTCAAAGCCAAATATTTTGCTTATAAGACAAGAAAACAAAGCGTTTTTCAAAGATATAGGCATTGGCTTCATAAAAAAAGAGTTGTTTTAGTTACTAGCGGCGGTTTTACAAATAGTTACAAGCAACCTGAAGGATTAACGGTAGAAAATGGTAATATTGTTAATGCCGTTTTAATGCCAGAAAGGGATGGTTTGGTGATTATACAAAAAAGTGGTGGAATGCGAGTCGTTGATTTAAGACGAGAAGTAGTCAAACTGCCCATTGGTTTAGGAAAAAATTTAGCATTAAGCCCCAAAAAAAGTCTGATCGATTATTCTAAATTAATCAAATGGTGTCAAAGATATAAAGCGACGCTTTTTCAAACCCAATTGTTAGCTTACAGTGATAAGTTATTGATAAGCATAAAGAAAGCAAAACCACAATTAAGAGAACGTCGCATTTTGACATTAGCTCGAGATAAAAAAAACAATCAACTTCATCATATCATTTTTCACATCACCGCCAATTCTAACCTTGCAGTGCTATCAAAAGAAATCTATGATGCATTAACTAAACGCGGTAAAAAAATAGAAGCGATGCTTAATTTAGATGTCGGCTCCTACAATATTTTGAGTGTATTTGATCACAAAAGTCGATTATTGCCCGCTTTGAATGCGCCTATCAGTCTTCATTCAGCAACGAACTTGATTGTCTATACTCGTTAAATTGGAGTGACAACGCTTTAGCTTTGTCGATTGGAGTGACAACGCTTTAGCTTTGTCAATTTTTGTTTTATATATAAAAATATGAGTACAACGGATTTTAGAAATAAACGGATTTTTTAGAGATGAATTGGAATTTGAAATGATTTATCAATAAAAAAATCATTAAACATCGAAATAAATCCGTTTATTTCTAAAATCCGTTGTACTAAACTGAAACATTCGTTACAGGTTATTAATTATGGTACCAAGAACACCAAAAAATAGAATAAACAGAACTTCAAGAAATCAACCCAAGAAAAAAAGAAGTAAATTTCCCTTTTTCTTATTACTCTTTTTAATAGGAGTGATCGCTTACCAAAATTATAATCTATCTCATGCTTCGCTTGATGCTTTGAAATTTGATTATGCCAATTTTAATCTTTTCGAGGTGCTTGATCGTTATACCAACAGAAATCAAGGCGAATCCGACTTAATCCAGGCTTATGAAAATTTCTCGGAAAGGCTTGATGCGAACAAAAATCAAGAAGCCCATAAAAAATTGCTTTTCGATTTGCAATCCATTGGCTCATTTAAACAAAACGCCTCTCTCTTTAAAGCATATATCACTAAACAAAAAATTCCCTATGATTACAGGTATTTTTTTAAAGAATGCCTCCCACGCTATCTTGAAGAAGAAACATATTCATCCCCATTAAGGGATAAGAATATCATCGCCTTTTTTCCTGCCCATTCAGATTATCAGGCGAAAATTATTTTTAATACAGAAGAATTACCTCTCTATGCTTTTCAAAACCGCCTGAAAAAAAGCGATTTAAGAAACCGACTCGTCGTCACCGGCACCTATACCTCCCCCTTCAATACGCCCGTTGGCTTAACAATTAATCAAGGAAAAGTGCTTAACCCCGCACTGCAAAAATGGGATGGCATTTTAGTCATTGATTATAACGGTAAAGCCCACATTACCGATATGAATCACTTAATGTACAATTTCACACTGTTTGACATTAGAAATTCGTACAAAGACTATCTCACATTTTTTAAAATTGCACAAGTGAACAAACTGACTATAATACAGTCACACCTCATTATCAGCAATGGAAATATCCTTATAGATAAGCAAAATTTAAAACGTGAGAAATTTCGCAGAAGGGTTATTTTTCAAACCAAAGATAACGCCCTTTATGTTTACGACTCTTTTAAAGAGCGTTTAACATTTTACAAACTGGCTCAAATCTTAAAAAACAAGTATAACGCCCAAATCGCGTTAAATTTGGATATGGGAACATACAACTACGCTGTGTTGTATGAAAATAACCGGGAAAAAAAGAACTATAGCGAATTAGGCTCTCGTGTTATTTTATCTAATTTTCTGGTAATTGATTATCAATAAGTCTGTATCTATAGGCTTTCAAAAAAATGTTTATAACTAAACCTCAGAGGTTTTTGAAACCTCTGAGGTTTTTCGTGAAATGCTTTTGAGCTAAACCTCAGAGGTTTTTGAAACCTCTGAGGTTTTTCGTGAATGAGGTTTTTCGTGAAATGACTTTTGAGCTAAACCTCAGAGGTTTTGGAAACCTCTGAGGTTTTTCGTGAAATGCTTTTGAGCTAAACCTCAGAGGTTTTGGAAACCTCTGAGGTTTTTCGTGAAATGA
>JAOZSV010000050.1:18819-25471 GCA_029939505.1 Thiotrichaceae bacterium
ACTTTTGAGCTAAACCTCAGAGGTTTTGGAAACCTCTGAGGTTTTTCGTGAAATGACTTTTGAGCTAAACCTCAGAGGTTTTGGAAACCTCTGAGGTTTTTCGTGAAATGATTTACCTGAACGTCTATAATTTGGAGAAAAATTAATGCCTATATCAACAAACGCCCTTCCAAAAGGTTCTCAATTAGAAACCTATCAGATTCAATCTGTATTGAATCAAGGCGAATTAAGCATAACTTACCTTGCGAACGAAACAGATGGAAACACGCAAGTTGTTATTAAAGAATACTTTCCCAATCGAATTGCCATCCGTCAAGAAGATGATACACTGCAATCCGAAAAAGCCGATGATTTTACTTCTGGTTTAGAAGAATTCATCAAAAATGCCCGCATTTTAACGCAATTGGAACATCCTAACATTGTCCGTTATCAACGTTTTTTTCAAACCAATTTAACAGCTTATGTTGTGATGGACTATGAAAAAGGGCAAAATCTGGCTGAAATATTTAAAGCCGATGAAACGGCTACTGAAGAAGAAATAATGGCAATATTGCCACTGCTCTTAGCGGGCTTAGAAACCATACATAAAGCGGATTATTTACACCGCAATATCAAACCAGAAAATATCACTCTGCGGGATAAAGATAAAAGCCCTGTCTTACTCGGTTTAACTCTCACCAATTCTGACAAGGATAATCATCGCATTGCATCAACGATTACGCCAGGTTACGCGCCCTTTGAAGAATATCAAAGCAAAGGACATTTAGGCACATGGACAGACATTTACGCGCTTGGAGCAGTATTATACCGGCTAATCAGTGGCAAAACGCCCATTGAAGCATCAGAACGCATTGATGCCATTGTTTATGAACAACCTGATCCTCTTACATCAGCGCTTGAAATAGCGAGTTCACACTATTCTGAAGAATTTCTGGATGCGATTGATTGGGCATTAGAAATACGAGAAACAGATCGTCCACAAACAGTAACGGAATTGGCGAAAGTCATTATAGCAGAAGAATCTGCGCCATCAAAAAAGTTCATCTTCCCATTTAAACGCGCCGGTTTATTGATTTTAGCGATTGTCGTCCTGGTAATCGTCATGGGGCTAGGTATTGGATACTTATTGACTGATAAAGCGCAACCAAAGAAACTCTCAGAAAGTACACCGACTATTCCCAAAGAAGCTGAAAAGAAACAGGTTGCCCAATTACCGCCACAAACGATTGAAGAAGTCAAGGCTCCTGAAACTCAACCCGCTCAACCTGAAGAACGGCAAACGATGCCATTTCTCACCGAATTGCCGCAAATTGAGAAGCCGCAGATTGAGAAGCCACAGATTGAGAAGCCGCAGATTGAAAAGCCGCAGATTGAGAAGCCGCAAATTGAAAAGCCTCAAGTACAACAGTCAACAGCGTTACAGAAACAAGAACAATCCGTTATCCAACCAGAACAATTTATTCGGGATTACTACGCCGGCATTAGCAACCAGCAATATGAAAAAACCTGGTTAATGTTATCGCGCCATTTTAAAGATCAACATCATTGTTGTAATGAAGATGGCAGTTACAAACAAAGTGACTACTTCAAATGGTGGCAAACGATCAAGGCAGTCGAAGTCTTGAAAATGACTGTACTGGAGCAAAGTGATAACACTGCCAGTATCAAAGCCACATTACGCTATTTTAAGAGAAGAGGGCGTATTGTTGATGAAAACAAAACGTTTAAACTGATAAAAAACAATAAAAATCAATGGGTTATTAAGTAATTGCTTGATTAATAAGTACTGAAGCACAAGTTTTAGCACTTTTTGGAGTCCAAACCTTCAGATTTGGACGTGACAAATTACTGAGCGCCAAATCTGAAGGATTCGAGGTTTGAGTTTTTTGAAGAAAAACTAAATTCGAGGTTCAAGTTTTTTCACCAACTTGAACCTCGAATCGAATCCTTTAGATTTGGACGTGACAAATTACCGAGCGCCAAATCTGAAGGATTCGAGGTTTGAGTTTTTTGAAGAAAAACTCAAACCTCGAATGGACTCCATAATATCCGATAACTTGTGCTTCAGTACAAGTTTTTCTTCAAAAAACTTGAACCTCGAATGGATTAAAAAAAACGAGCATCGATCCAATCCTTTGGAATTACAAGTCAATGATTTATTTCCAACTCCCCATTTTATTCTCTTTGCTACTGGCTGTAGAAATAACACTTGCAGGTGTTTTTGAACCTCAAAGTTTGGAACAGGCTTATGCTTATTTAAACCAAATCAGAGCCAGCGCAAATCTCACAGAATTTTCACAAAATCCCCAACTTGAAATAGCCGCTTTTAATCACGCGAACTACTTAGTTGATAATTTTATGACCGGTCATTATGAGGTGCCGGGGACTTTTGGATTTACAGGCGTTTCTCCAAAAGAACGGACGATAAACGCCGGTTATCGCAGTTTATCTGTTTCAGAAAATGTCTCTACGGGAAATGCAAACAGTATTGATTCACTTGACAGACTGATGAGTGCCATTTATCATCGCTTTGGTTTTTTAGATTTAGTGAACAATGAAATCGGTATTGGTATTGCCAAAGTCTCACTTGAAACCCCTAATAGTTATAGTGCTTATACCTATAATATGGGCAACAGTGAATATAACACGCTTTGTGAAGGACCCGCTTTTTCAGGAAAAGGACGCTATTATTTTAATGCCTGTGAACCCAACGTTAATATTAATGCCAACACATACCAAAATGTCAAAATAAAAGCAATGGGCAATAATCCAAATATTGTCGTATGGCCAGTCAATGACGAGCAGAATGTCCCACCGGTATTTTTTGAAGAAACTCCCGATCCGTTGCCCGATTATTCTGTATCAGGTTATCCCATTTCGATCCAATTTAACCCTTTAGTATTTACCCAGGTTAATCTCAACACATTTAAGCTATATCAAGAACAAGATAACCGTGAAATCCAGCCCACTCGGCTTTTAAGTCAAAGCACTGATCCCAATGGAAAATTATCAACATTTCAATACGCGCTATTTCCTTTAAAACGTTTAGAATGGAACAGGGCTTATTGGGCTGAAGTAGAATACACGAGCCATTTGGGAATGGAAACGCTGAGATGGCGTTTTGAAACCAGAGATTTGGGCGTGCCAATATTTACCGTTCAAGGTGAAAATGAGGAGATATTCATCTCAAAAAATACGCCCACATTTGTCGTTTACATCCCACCAACCCTCAATTTTCCCAAGATTGGCAGAATCAATTACACTTTCCCACCGGGGGCAACAGTAGAAACCGCATTTGAAGATGGCAACACATTATGGATAAACCTTTCAGCTAAAATCGGTCAAGAAATCAACTTTAATTTTTCAGGTGAACGGCATTTCATGGTTAAAATAACGGTTGAAGAAAGCCTCGAAGAAACAGTTGAAGAAAGTCTTGAAGAAGAAAGTCTTGAAGAAACGGTTGAAGAATGTGAACAGACGACATTTTTTTCAAAAATCCTACATATTCCCACTTTGCACTATACCTCTTCTCAGGAAAAGAGGCCGATTATACTCTGGGCAGATTTAGAACTGATCGGAGATAGGTTATTTAAAATCATACGTTACAACTTCAAAACCGCGAGGGCAGAACCATGTGAAGCCACAGCAACCCTTTCTCCAAATCTGAATTTACATCTTCCTGTGGTACCAGAAGAATTAATGATTTTATTCCAAAATTGGCATAGCTCAACGGCTGAATCTATTAACTTACAATATATAGGTGATTTACAGTTTAAAATCGTCACAGAAAATTTCTCACCCAAAACAACTTTCAAACATGATAAGCAAAGTTTAAATCAAGACAATGCACAGATTTTATTAATCCTAATGATAATTTTAATACTGACTGCAATTGTTATTTTAGGAATGACGTAACTACTCCGCCTTGAAATTGATTTCAAGGCTAACCGCTGAGTAGTTAGAGTTGAAAATCATATCGGCTTTTTATAAGGCATTCCTGCCACTTCACGTACCATAGAAGGCACAAGATAACCAGGTAATGCGATCCGCATTTTTTCTAACAAAACAAGCGCATTTTTTTGTGACACATTAAAATGTACTGAACCTTGTACACGATCTAATAGATGTAAATAATAGGGTAAAACACGATTTTTAAATAAAGCCTCACTCAAAGCAATTAAAGTCGCCGCATTATCATTAACACCACGCAATAATACAGATTGATTTAACAGAGTAATACCTGCCTCAACTAATCTTTGTAGTGCCTGATTGACACTTTCATTAAATTCATTAGGATGATTGGCTTGTATAACCATGATGACTTGAAGACGTGTTTTTGTTAGCCAAGCCAATAGTTCATCATTAACCCGCTCTGGTAAAACAATAGGGCAGCGCGTGTGTAAACGGAGGCGTTGTATATGGGAAATACGGGCAAGACTTTGTGCCAATTCAGATAAAGAGCGGTCATCCAAAACTAATGGATCACCTCCACTTAAAATGACTTCAGAAATGGATGAATCGGCGCGAATAACCTCAAGCACCGCCTGATTAGACGAGTGAGAGGCGGAATAATTATAATGTTGACGAAAACAGTAGCGGCAATGAATAGCACAAGCCCCTGTCGTTATCCATAAAACCCGCCCTTGATATTTATGTAATAAACCAGGTACTTTTTCAGCGAGAACATCTCCAACAGGATCGAGACTAAATCCTTGTAATTGCTTATTTTCTTCAACAAGCGGTAAAATTTGCCGCAATAAAGGATCATCTGGATCACCTTTACGCATACGAGCAACATAGCCTTTAGGCACTCGAAGCATGAAGTGTGGTTTAGCCACGAGCATCTCAGTTAATAAGCGATTTGGCAATTCTAATAAATTTAATAAATCGGTGGGATCATGAATCGCATTACGCAATTCGCGTTGCCAATTTGTTGATAGGTTATTCACAATTCACAAAAATTCAGTTATTATGGTAAGCTTTTTCGATTAACAATTTAGGAGCAGTTTAAATGGCCACTATTAATACAAATGAGTTTAAATCGGGGCTTAAAATTATACTTGATGGTGATCCTTGTATCATCACAGAAAACGAGTTTGTTAAGCCGGGTAAAGGTCAAGCATTTAATAGAGTTAAATTCCGCAATTTCAAAACGGGGCGGATGATAGAGCGAACTTTTAAGTCAGGGGAGGCAATGGAAAGTGCCGATATTATGGAAATGGACATGGAATATTTATATAACGATGGCGAATTTTACCACTTTATGGTACCTGATACTTATGAACAATATGCTGCTAACCTTCATGTCGTCGGTGATGCGGCAAAATGGCTCAAAGGTGAAGAAAGATGTATGGTTACACTCTGGAATAATGACCCTTTAGCCGTAACAGCACCCAATTTTGTCGTGCTTTCAATTTCTGAGACTGATCCAGGTTTACGTGGGGATACTTCAGGTGGGGGGAGTAAAGCAGCAACCTTAGAAACAGGAGCAGTTGTGCGGGTACCATTATTTCTCAATATGGGTGATTTAATCAAGGTGGATACCCGCACTGGGGAATATTTATCACGCGCCAAAAATGAATGAAACCTTTTGGAGTCCAACGCTTTGGAAATGGAGTCCAACGCTTTAGCTTTGGGAACAAGCAAAGCTAAAGCGTTTTCGAGGTTTGAGTTTTTTTTCAAAAAACGAAAACATCAAACTCCAAAAAACATTAAAACTTAAAAATTCATTCTCCCTTTTTTTGATACACATCAACTCGTGCAGGTGGAATATTACTCCATACAACCTTGTGAGAAATATGTTTAAAGTTAGGCAAATATAACTTTTTTCGCCCACTTAAATCATAAGTAAATTGAATCAACAAACCATTTTTAGGTAATACATTATCAATTTGTTTGATAATACCATGCCCAATGGCATGTGGCAAAGAACGGAACGGCAAACCAGAAACGATAGTACTGACTCGTTGACAATCATCACCCAATAAATGGCATAAATGCAAAGCATCCCCTTTGAGTACTCGTATTTGAGGACATCGCTGGCGCAAATAATCTGCCATGCTTGCTGATTGTTCTATCGACACTAAACGCTCAGGGGCAATACCATGTTGCAACACCGCTTCTGTCACTTGACCCGTACCACCACCTAATTCAACAACTAATCCCGATTCAGTGAGTGGCACAAAACTCGCGATTTTTTGTGCCAATCGTTCTGAACTCGCCCAACATGTTCCAATTGCACGAGGTGTACGCAGTGCCTCACGAGCAAATAATATCCATGCAGGTGCTTTAGATTGACTCGTTTTTTTATCTGCCAGTGGGATTTCTCGAATAGAATCAATAAACATTCGTGAAAGGCTAACATCACGAACTCTGGCAACAGATTGATTAATGAATGTTTTTGCTTTTAAGATGTTATGTTCGATCACTCATTCATTCCTTACAAAAGAAAATGGGTAACGACTCAGCCTTGAAATCAATTTCAAGGCTGAAAGCTAAAGTCTGTTAACTAGTTAGCTGGCTTTAGCCTGCTTTGTCTTTTCGCCTTGAAATTGATTTCAAGGCGAACGGCTGAGTCGTTACGAAAATTGATATTAACTGATGTTACGCAAAGCGATTCTATTCAAACTTAGAAATCCGATTTTTTTTCAAA
>JAOZSV010000010.1 GCA_029939505.1 Thiotrichaceae bacterium
TTGGAGTACAACGCTTTAGCTTTGGAAATTGGAGTACAACGCTTTAGCTTTGGAAGAATTTTATCCGTTACTTTTCGGTTATGAAGGAAATTGGGTGAATGTTCGACGCAGAGCGTTGAGAAAGGCGTTCCCAAACAGAGTTTGGGAACGAGTAATGATTTCCTCTTTAATGGTATTCACAAACTCAATATCAATGTCTTATTGTTAATTATTAATTATTAATTAAATAATGAATAAGCCCTTTTGCCCTACTGATGCCCAAATCTAAAATGCACGACTATTTACCTGGAGAGGTGAAAATTCGTTTAACCAAAAGTTGATCCCTATTCCATTTTTTAAAATAGTTTTTAAAAACAATGATTTACATTTATTCACTTTTTTTTTCATTCATCATTCATCACTCATCATTCCACTATCGTTATTATTAAAATGCGAAGTAACTACTCAGTCTTAATTAAGCGTTGTACTCCAAAGAACAAAGCTAAAGCGTTGTACTCCACAAAGCTAAAGCGTTGTACTCCAAAGAACAAAGCTAAAGCGTTGTACTCCATTCATTCGCATTTCAAGGCTGAGTAGTTACAATGCGAAAAACTTGATAATCAAATATGATGACTTGAAATTTAAACACATTATCAGTATTATTACTTTCGCCAATAAAAAATGATTGGCGAATTTAAAAAACATCCCCTATTTCAAACATAATTAGGAGAAACAACATCATGGCAAAACGCTTGATCTATTCCTTCAATGAAGGAGATGGAAAAAACAAACACCTGTTAGGAGGCAAAGGTGCCAATTTATGCGAAATGACACAAATTGGTCTTAACGTCCCCCCTGGTTTTGTTATTACCACCGAAGCCTGTTTAACCTATCTTGATGATCCACAGCGTGCTTTACCTGCGGGTTTAATAGAAGACGTAAAACAGCAGATGCAAGCGGTTGAAAAGGGCACGGGTAAAAAGTTTGGCGATCCCAACAATCCCTTACTCGTCTCAGTACGCTCTGGCGCCGCAATGTCCATGCCTGGCATGATGGACACCATCCTGAATTTAGGTTTCAACGCTCAAACATTGGGCGGGTTGATCAAACAAACGGGCGATGAACGCTTTGGTTATGATGCCTATCGCCGCTTTATCCAACTGTTTGGTAAAGTCGCCTTAAATATTGCCGATGAACATTTCGATGAACATTTTGAAGCGGTGAAAAAGCGCGTTGGCGTAAAAGCTGATGTTGATTTAGGGGCTGAAGAGCTTAAAGAAATCAGCGAATTATTCCTGCTTGTCGTCAAAGAAAAAACGGGCAGACCTTTTCCAGAAGAAGTCTATGAACAATTAGAGATTTCCATCAAAGCCGTCTTTGGTTCATGGGGTGGAAAACGAGCAGTTGATTATCGCCGTGAATTTAAGATCACTAAAAACATGGCAAATGGAACAGCCGTCAATGTCGTCGCAATGGTTTTCGGCAACATGGGTAACGACTGCGCCACTGGTGTCGGATTCTCCCGCAATCCAGGTACGGGTGAAAATGAGATGTATGGCGAATACCTAGTCAACGCACAAGGTGAAGATGTCGTTGCTGGTACTCGTACTCCCAAGGCTGTGCAGGAAATGGAAACAGAAATGCCCGTTCTGTACAAAGAACTGGTCGAATTGCGTAACAAACTCGAAACGCATTACAATGAAGTACAGGATTACGAATACACCATTGAAAAGGGCCAATTATATTGCCTACAAACACGCAACGGCAAAATGAACGCCGCAGCAATGGTACGCACATCGGTAGAAATGGTCAATGAAGGATTGATTGACAAAAATCAAGCATTGTTACGGTTCGACCCTGATCTTCTGGAACAACTGCTTCATCCCCGTTTGGATCCGAATATAACAGCCGAACCCCTCGCACAAGGTTTATCCGCTTCACCAGGCGCAGCCAGTGGCAAATGTATCTTCGACGCTGATCGTGCTGAAATATTAGGACGGGCCGGTGACAAAGTCATTTTAGTCCGTGAAGAAACCAAACCCGAAGACATTCATGGCTTCTTTGCCTCGCAAGGCATTCTCACCAGTCGCGGAGGTAAAACATCACATGCCGCTGTTGTCGCACGAGGCATGGGTAAAGCCTGTGTTGCGGGGGCAGAAGGTATTGCCGTTGATGTCAGAGCGCGACAAGCCATTATCGGAAAAAATGTGCTACATGAAGGCGATGTCATCACCATTGACGGTAGTAGTGGCCACGTCTATATCGGTGAACTTCCCACAATCGAACCAGAATTTTCCGACGAATTGAAAACCCTATTATCATGGGCAGATGAAGTCGCGCGACTCAAAGTCATGGCTAATGCGGACACCCCAGAAGCCGCGACGAAAGCCGTTGAATTTGGCGCAATGGGCATTGGACTCTGCCGTACAGAGCGCATGTTCAATGACGTTGATCGTTTACCCATTGTCGTCGATATGATCCTCGCGGAAACGCAAGAAGACCGCCAAACCTTCCTAAACCAGTTGTTGCCCATTCAACGTGAAGACTTCAAAGCGGTATTTAAAACCCTCGCTCCACGCCCTGTCACTGTACGCTTATTAGACCCCCCATTGCATGAATTTCTCCCGACTGAAATGCAATTGATTGAAGAACTGGAAAACCTACGTTCACTGCGCGGTACAATCAAAGGTGCAACAAATCTTCTTAGTGCTGTACGCATGACAGAAGGCCAACCTAACGAGCTACCACCCCCTTTTGATGAAATGGGTGAAGATAGGATCAACGAAGTCATCGCCAAAAAAGAACGGATGCTTCGCAAAGTACGCGAACTCTACGAAGTCAACCCCATGCTCGGTCATCGTGGTGTCCGTTTAGGAATCAGCTATCCCGAAATCTACACCATGCAAATTCGAGCCGTTTTAGAAGCCACGGCTGAATGTGCAAAAGAAGGGGCAGACATTAATCCAGAAATCATGATACCTCAAGTCACGACTGCTCAAGAATTGAAGTATGTCAAAAATATCGTTGATGATATCCGAGCAGAAATTGAGGCGAGGGAAAAAATCAAACTTCACTTCAAGTTTGGCACCATGATTGAAGTGGTACGTGCCTGCATGAGGGCAGGGCAACTTGCTGATTTTGCAGAGTTTTTCTCATTTGGCACCAATGATCTCTCTCAAGCAACGTTTTCCTTCTCACGAGAAGATGCCGAAAACAAATTCTTGCCGATGTACAACGAAACCGGCATTTTACAAGACAACCCGTTTGAAGTACTTGATATCAAAGGCGTGGGTCAACTGATGAGCATGACCATCAAATGGGGACGCGAAACCAAGCCCGATTTAAAAGTGGGGATTTGTGGTGAACAAGGGGGACATCCTGCTTCCATCCATTTCTGCCACCATATTGGCTTAACTTACGTGTCTTGTTCTGGACCGCGAGTACCTATCGCTCGCCTTGCAGCAGCGCAGGCTAAGTTGTTGGAAGACAAATATATTGCTGATTAGTAACTACTCAGCCTTGAAATCAATTATTTCATCCCACCCCTCGTTCCCAAGCTCCAGCTCTCATCGTTATACATAAGTCAAAAAGTAGGGTGGGTAGAAACGAAGTGGAAACCCACCGAACCCCAAAAATGGTGGGTGGAGCGTTCGCTCTACCCACCCTACTTTTGATCATTTTAACTTATGACTAACGATGAGATATGGAGCTTGGGAACGAGGGGGCTGAGTCAATGCCATTAAGTTAAGGGCAACCACAAGGGATTGCCCCTACAAAAAATCACGGTTCACGTAGGGGCAATCCTTTATGGTTGCCATTAACTTAATGGCATTGAGGGGCTGAGTAGTTACAAATAATGTAAAACAACCCCCTAAAATTGGGGGTTGGAATTTTATTTGTATAAAGAGCCATTTTAAATGGCTTGAAGCCATAAAAAAACCCACCCAGTGAGCATCGTTGAGAGGCTTGGCGGGGATAGTCATCTACTATTATAATGACTTTGAAAAAAAACAACCCCCTAAAATTGGGGTTTGAAATTTTATTTAACAGTATATCCCAGCATGGTTATAAGGAGAAAATAATGAAATGGCTTGAAATTAAACAACGCTATCCCGATAAATTTATTCTACTGGGTAATCTAGTAGAAGAACAGATTTCTTCGCACAGATATAAAATCTTAGCAGGAGAAATTCTGAAAGTGAGTGATAATGCTACGGAAATAAGAAAAGCATATCAAGAATATAATAGTCAAGGAAAAGATGTACTTTATTCACTTCCCAGTACCACAGAAGAATTCATTGTGGAAAATGTGCCGCTTAAAGGAATCTTTAAATGAAATTTGAGCGAAAGCAGGGTTTGATATGGGTACCCATAGAGGTCATTTATGAAGGAAAAAAGAGAATTATTCCCGATTGCATTATTGATACTGGCTCATCCAGCACAATGATAGACATTGATCTAGTAGAATTTGATTATAGAAAACCGGCTATAATTAAACGCTTATTTGGAATAGGTACTGGGAAGCAAGAAGTTTTATCTCAAGAAGTGGATAAAATAATTATTGATCAATTTGAATTAGAAGCAGTACAAATTGAATTTGGAACAATCAAAGAAACTTTAGGAATTAATGGATTCATTGGAAATGATATTTTGAGCCAGTTTATTGTAATGATTGATTTCAATCAACAAATTATTAACTTTAAACTAAACGAAGAGCATCTTGCAAAACGGATCAAAAAAACTTTTTTTTGAATCTGGTGTACAGGACATTTTTTATCGTAACCAGTTGATTTTACATATAAAGTTATTTATATAATAACGAACTTATAAAAAATTGTCCTGTACTTATAGTACTTTCAGAAAAATGTTTGGAGCCAAACCTCTGAGGTTTCTAAAACCTCAGAGGTTTTTCGTGAAATGATTTATCTGAACCTCTATAGATTTTATTGTGGTGCGTAAGCCGGGGGATCAGGCACTAACTAAACATTTTTCACCGATTCAGGATTATCCAGTACAGAACGTCCTAAAACACGCTCTACCAGTTCTTCTACTGAAGGGCGATACTTATCGGGCGCATTTAATGGCGGAATTTCTGTGATAATTATTCGACCTGATTCCCGGCGTGCGCGTAAAAAGAATGGCCCTGGTTGGCGCGTCAGTTTATCTTCAAGGAAAACGAGGGCATTTTCTTTGTTTTGAAGCAGTTCTGATAATACGCTTTCAACATTGTCCGTCGTGGCATCAGGGAATGTTTCAAAACCAAGTAATGCAAAGCCATCAGCTAAAGCGTTACTGCCCATAAAGATGAGCTTCATCCTAATTTTCCTAAGAGTAAAATGGTCACAACCAAGCCATAAATGGCAATACCTTCTGCCAAGCCGAGATAAACTAAAGTACGTCCAAACATCTCTGGCTTTTCGGCAATGACAGCCAGCGAAGCGGCACCAACTGGTCCGACAGCAATGCCTGCCCCTATCGTTGCAAATGCCGTTGGAATTCCAATACCTATCATTGCTAATCCCATACCGACGGTAATTTCACGCGCAGCTTCAGTTGTTGTTGGTTCTGCCATCACTTCCTGAATACCCAACAATAACAAGCCAATTTGTGCGAGAACAAAAACAAATAAATTGATTCCCACCGTGCCTTTTAACCAGCGCTGCGCATTCGCCTGTTTAGAAAGAGGAACTATTTCAAAATAAATCCCTATCGCGATAATACCTAATAGACTTAAAGTCATTAAAGCAAGTAGCCAATACATAATAATTGTTAATTGGTAACTACTCTGCCTTGAAATCAATTTCAAGGCAGAGTAGTTACGTTAATTGTTAATTGTTAATTGTTAATTGTTAATTGTTAATTGTTAGCTGTCTCTTCCGCCCTTGAATAATATTTAGCAATATCCGCCTCACTCACTCGTGTCAAAGCCTCTTTTGGCAGAATCGACAATAATTCCCAAGATAAATTTAGGGTATCAGTAATACTATGATCAGTCGTTTCACCTTGACCAACAAAACGTTTTTCAAACTCTTCGGCAAAAGCGAGATAACTGCGATCACGTTCTGAGAGTTCTTCAGCACCGATAATGGAAGCCAAATTACGGGCATCTAAAGCACGAGTATAAGCGGCATAAATTTGGTTAGCAATACGCCCATGATCTTCACGAGTATGATCTTTACCAATGCCATCCTTCATTAACCGTGACAAGGAAGGCGGCACATTGACAGGCGGATAAATGCCCTGATTATGTAGTTCACGACTGAGTACAATTTGACCTTCTGTAATATAACCTGTTAAATCTGGAATGGGGTGCGTAATGTCATCACTTGGCATACTGACAACGGGTATCATTGTGATTGAGCCATGCCGATTTTTAATGCGTCCAGCGCGTTCATAAATCTCTGCCAAATCAGAATATAAATAACCAGGATAACCCTTACGAGCTGGCACATCACCTTTAGCAGTGGCAATTTCACGCAAGGCTTCTGCGTAGTGAGTCATATCAGTAATGACAACCAATACATGAAGATCACGATCATAAGCCAGATATTCAGCGGCAGTCAAAGCAGTACGTGGCAAAATAAGCCGCTCCATCGGTGGATCATCGGCATGATTAATGAACATGACCACATTATTGAGTACGCCGCTTGATTCAAATTGTTCCTCAAAAAAACGGGCATCCGCATAAGAGACTCCCATTGCAGCAAAAACAACGGCAAATTGTGACTCCTGCCCTGGTAATTTAGCTTGACGTACAATTTGCGCTGCAAGGCGATTATGTGGTAAGCCCGAACCAGAAAAAATAGGCAATTTCTGCCCACGCACTAAAGAATTTAAACCATCTATAGTAGAAATGCCCGTTTGGATAAATTCACTAGGATAAGCGCGTGCCACTGGATTAACCGATGAACCATTGACATTGCGCTTTAAGCCAGAAATGAGCGGGGGACGATCATCACGCGGCTGCCCTATGCCATTAAATACACGTCCCAATAAATCGGGAGAAAGTGGCAATTCAAAAGGCTTTTCTAAAAAGCGTACCCAAGTGTTTTCTATATCAAGATCACTCGTCCCTTCAAACACTTGCACGAGTACAACTTCTTGAGTTGTTTGTATCACTTGCCCATTACGTTTGCGCCCACTGTAATCACGCACAAGCACCCTATCACCCAGTGCCACATTAGGAACACCGCGCAAAAATAATAAGGCATCGCGCATTGCCGAAACCATACGATATTCTTTTTCTTTCATACAATTTCTTTGAAATTCGCCCACTAATGATAATATCTTCGCCAAAGAATTTTGAACAATTTGAGGTTTTAGTTTTTTGAAAAAAAACGCTTTGTACAGGACAAATTTTTATAATTCATTGATTTAAATCACTTTCCATTATTAGAATCAGAATGAACCGAATTTAAAACCTCATAATTCGAGGTTCAAGTTTTTTGAAGAAAAACTTGAACCTCGAAAACCCACTTGATTTTTCATTCTGAAAATTCTATTCGAGAATGTAACTACTCAGTCTTAAAGCGTTTTCGAGGTTTTAGTTTTTTTGAAAAAAAACTAAAACCTCGAACTCCATTCACATTTCAAGGCGGAGTAGTTACTCGAGAATTGAGGTTTCAATTTTTTGTAACGACTCAGCCTTGAAATTGCAAGGCGAACAGCTAAAGCAGGCTCAGCTAAATGATTTAATTAGTCTGCTTTAGCAGACTATTCGAGGTTTGATTTTCAAAAAACGAAAACCTCGAATACTTTTAGCCTTGAAATTGATTTCAAGGCTAACTGCTGAATAGTTTTTTTTAAAGAAAAAACTTTAGCCTCGACTCGAATATTCTGAAAATTCTGAGATTGAGGCTAAAGTTTTTTGCAAAAAAACTTTAGCCTCGATCAAACAATAAAAAATATTTTGTAGAAGGCGAAAAACTAAAACCTCGAATCGAATCGAATTATGATGTGATTTAAATTCATAGCGAATACAAATACTTATAATTTTTCTTCTGTCGAACTCAGGTTAGTTAGAGCAGACGCACTGTACAACAAATTAAAAAATCAACTCCAACAATATTAGAATATATTGACATATATCATATAACATTCATTTCTTAATACGTTATTTTAACGTAACTACTCAGTTTTAAAGAAAAAAAACTAAAACATCGAATGTACTCCATTCGCATTTCAAGGCTAAGTAGTTACAATTTAACAAGCTCACTTTTTAGTGATAAGTACTGAGGAATGAGACTTTAATCACTTCCAACACTTTTAAAGGCAAACCTGTCAGGTTTAGTTTTGTGTTTGATTAAATTTTCATTCATACTGAAACCTCGAATGGACTCCATCATATCCGATATGCTTCAGTACTTAGGAACGTATTATGCTTGGCAACAAAGTTAGTTTGTCTTTCAAGGTTGTTCAAGAATAATATCAAATTGAAAAACCGCTTTAATTTTTTAACAGATATAATGTAGCTATGAAAAGTTTTCGAGAACTTGTTAACGACTGCTTAGACACAGTCGATGAAGTGTTTCCTTGGGATTTAAAAAACCTCATGGAAAGCGAACAGAGCCCGCTTTTAATTGATGTACGTGAGCCTCATGAATTTGATACCTTACATATTAAAGGTTCTATCAATGTCCCACGGGGTATTTTAGAATCCTCTTACGAAACACAGCCAAAACTGGTCACAGCGCGAGATAAAGATGTGGTGGTGGTTTGCCATGCTGGTCTTTCTAGCGTCCTTGCCACCCATACGATGATACATAAGATGGGTTTTCAATCAGTCAAATCGCTAAAAACGGGAGTGAAGGGCTGGAATGATTTTGACCAGCCTTTGCAAAATGTTCATGGACAAGAGGTGGACGGTGATGAAGCAGAAAAAATTTTGAAGCAAATAAAAAATTCGACTTGATCAAATGCCACCATCAAAGCATCAGTAAAATCATGCTGTTTCAGATAACAATTTGAATTTAGAGGTTCAATACGCACACTTGATTTTCGATTCGAGGCTAAAGTTTTTTTAAAGAAAAAACTTTAGCCTCGAATTGAGTTTTTTGAATAAAAACTGTAACTACTCAGCCTTGAAATCAATTTCACCCCACTCCTCGTTCCCAAGCTCTAGCTTGGGAACGCATTCAGGGACGCCCTGCGTCCCGCGACGCGGAGCGTCGCAACAGGCGTTCCCAAGCTGGAGCTTGGGAACGAGGGGGCTGAGTAGTTACGAAAAACTAAAATAGGACTGACGCATTGAACAATTTAATAAAATGTTTTCTTTATCAAAATCATATAGTTATAAAAAATAACACTGAACTAAATTGGTGAAAATCATCAAACATTATTCCGTACAAATTTTGTAACACATTGAATTTAAAGAATTTCATAAAATACCTCTTTTGTCAATGCGTCAGTCCATGCTGTTCAAATTTCGGAAATGATTAAATCCTCATTCCTAAGATCGAAGGCATTATTCTTCATAAAGTTTTTAATGACATTCCAATAAAACTGACAGGTTCGATTAACATTAACCTTTATTAAAATATATGTTCGAGGTTTCTGTTTTTAGGAGAAAAACAGAAACCTCGAAAACATTTTATTAAAATGTATTCACAATTTTAAATGGTGCGAACCCAGCACCTCTATTCCGTATCTCTATAAGTAAATCAAGAGCTTCTGGAACTACTTTTTTAACGATTCCTATAGCTCCATTCAAATCCGCATTAATTATACCCTTAGACCATGAGACAAACCTCTACTAACACGTTTACCAGTAAAGCGATGCGATTCACCCTTTTTATAAACCGGCAATGGGTCATTGTCTAAGTGACTTGATTTGGAGGTATAAGATTCTTCGGTAAAAACAACATCAATACCAAATTCTTCGGCTTTATATTCAATCATTGCTTTGAACTTATCATTTCGAGGTTCAAGTTGGTAAAAAAACTTGAACCTCGAAAGGGATCGAAACAAAATTCTGGTTGTTCTTTTTCCCAATATTGATTTTCTGTTTCCAGTGCTTGTTTTCACCGATAATAGATTTGTCCCTTAATAAGCGTAAACCCTTGAAAATGCTAAATATCAAAACGATATAAATCAATAACTTAGCTTATTAAGGGACAAGTCTAATAATTAAACCACTGTTGGTTTCTACCGCATAATCAATAATGCTTCTACTCGCTTTATGCAGGTAATCATCTGTTTTTTGATGACTTTGACAGACGGGCAATTGAATGACTTGTCCCTTTATCACCGATAAACGACATCCGTTTCGCTTTTTTCTTGTTAAAGTATTGATTGATGGATTTCAATGGCTTGCCATTTATCAACTTATGATGCACATCTGGTTGATTTGAGACTAATGTGGCTTTCGAGGCGATAGTTTTTTTAAAGAAAAAACTATCGCCTCGAAAATGATTTAATCCAAGATCAATACCTAAAACATTATCATGAGTTAATTCATAATTTGACACCTCTTTTTTATAAACCACTTCAATCACAAAATGCCTGTATTTTGGAATGATACGTACTTGTTGCAGGTTGTTAACAGTTGTATTTAATACAGGCAATTCATTTGGGAAAACGGATTTGATTGTTGGTTAATTTACATTGTTGATTAGTAAAGATAACGAGATTCAAACCCTTAAAAATTTGGTGTGTGTGATAGTCTTAATACTTTCTGTGCTTTCATAAACACATAATAATATATTTTATAATTATTACAGCCTATTTTTTAATATTGTTTAATGTATTTGGTTACTATATAATATTAAATTATTTGCTCTCTGTACATATTAAAATCGTTTTCAAATTCTAAAATCCATTGTAACTAATCAGTCTTAAAGCATTCAAGAGTCGAGGTTACCTGCTTCAACAAACTCAAACCTCAAATGTACTCCATTCGCATTTCAAGGCTGAATAGTTACAATCCATTGTACTAAATTTGCATTTAAAAAAATGTGATGATAAGTATCAAACCTATTATAATTCTTGTCAGTTTAATGATATGCCAAGGACAAAATACCCTGGCAGATAATTTGTCACCTCACACAAAGTCCAATTCTTTATATCACTTACCCAGTAAAGTCTTACGCACTCTATTTGGGCATCAGCGCAACGTAACCTCAGTTACCTTTAGCCCCACTGGAGATATCCTCGCATCAGGCAGTGAAGATGAAACTATCAAACTTTGGAAAGTAAATACAGGCGAATTACTTCACTCTTTCAAAGCACATAATTTTTGGGTTACTTCACTTGCCTTTAGCCCAGATGGAAAAATTCTTGCGTCAGGTGGTGAAGATAAAATCATCAAACTGTGGAACATGAAAACAAATAAGTTACTGCGTTCTTTGCAGGGGCATGAAAATTCTGTGACTTCTATTGCCTTTAACTCTAATGGTCAACTTTTAGCCTCGGCGAGTTGGGATAAAAAAATCCATTTATGGCAGGTAAAAACGGGTAAAAAAATACGCACCTTTAAAGGACATAGACGCAATATTTCCTCTATTGTATTCAGCCCAGAGGGAAATACACTTGCCACCGCCAGTTGGGATAAAACAATTAAACTGTGGAATCCACATACAGGTGAAAATATAAAAACCCTGAAAGGACATAGAAGTTGGTTAAATGCCATCGCTTTCAGTCCTGATGGAAAAATCATTGCTTCGGGCAGTTTGGACCGTACCATCCGATTATGGAACATAGAAACAGGTAAAAAAATTCGGGTTTTGAAAGGACATAGTTCAGCAGTAACAACACTGGCTTTCACTTCAAACGGTTATCTCCTCGCTTCAGGTAGCTTAGATAAAACGATTAAATTATGGGAAGTTGAAACAGGCAAAAAACTTCGTACTTTAAAGGGACATTGGGGTCACATTTTATCTGTTGCTTTTGATCCTAATGACAAAGGTATCCTCGCTTCAGGTAGCGAGGATAAAACGATAAAACTGTGGAAATAAATGTTGAATTGTTAATTATGAATAAAAAATCAGGTTCTTTTTTCCCGATTTATTATCCCAAATAATCATTATGGATGAACGCGAATTTCAACAAGTACGCAAACAACTTAATCAACACCCTTTTCGAGGTTAAAGTTTTTGCTTTACAAAAACTTTAACCTCGAAACCATTTGAGAAGGCCATTTTTAGTAGTTGTTGCTGCACAAAATGTCAACGTTTAAATATTGCTGAACGTGAAACGGCAGCTTGTTTATCAGCAACAGCGCAAGCACGGTGTATTATATTGCTTGATCAGTTATACCAAAATGCTCGGTTTGCGATTAAAACAGTACGCTTTGTTGGTCCACAACCTCACGCTAAAGCAATGAAAGTGCAATGTGGTGGATTAATCGGCTTGCAATCTGTGTTAGTTTTAAAAGAAACTTTTGATATAAAAAAAGAAGGTTTTGAAACGAAACCGATCAAAGATATTGACGCTTTAGTTACACAAGCATTGGAACAATTGGGAAGCATAGAAAAATTTCCCTATCAAGAAATTGTGAAATTTATTAGTCATTATCAAGTTCGTGCTAAACGCGCCCACAGTTTTTCAGGCAAAAGTTTCGCAGTATGGTAGGTCGGGTTAGTGATAACGTAACCCGACATTTACCTAATAAATTGTGTCGGGTTACTTTGCTGCGCCATCTAACCCGACCTACTTAACTTTGCGCCTTTGCGCGAGCAACACCTAAGACTGAGTCGTTACGGAAAAATTTAATCTGATGAAGCTGCTTTAATCTGATAAAGCAGCGGATTTCCAATGCCTGACAATGCTTGTAATGCCAACATTGTTTCCTCACCAACAATGCCATCAGCACCTAATTTATATTTACGCTGAAATGCAATGACTCGTTGTTTTAATGCAACGTCAAATCGCGGCGATAATGTGGTCTCAAAAGTCTCAAGGGCATTACTACGTCCTTCAATGATATTTAAATGTTTTCTTATCCAAAGAACAGCATCATTAGTGACACCTACCCTTATCAGTGGCACAGGCAACATTGGCGGTTGCCAAAGTAGTAAAAATTGTCCTAACCAAAAATCATTGATTTTTTCAGTGGAAAATTCATAAGTTTGCCCAGAAATGACTAAAGTGACCACATCATCTTGCAAATATCGCACAATTAAATGATGTTGTTTTCCATTAGCCGTCACCAATTCAAGTACGACAGGACGATTGAAATAGCGAATATCCTTCCATGTACCCGTTCTTAATAAACAGGCTAAACCTTGTGTCGCAGCACGTTGACAAGCTTTTTCACCCTCCAGACTTGTATAGTCCAATTTCCAAAGATTAAATAGCGTGATAAAAGCAGATTCCGTACTGGTTTTTTCCAATAATTCCAATAATTTTGGCGGTTCAACAGGTGAATTTTGCGGTGGTTCAGTGGGTATAACAATTGGCTTTACTGGTTTTTCTACTACAGGTACGTGTTCTGGAGGTACAATGGTGACTTGAGGCAGCACTTCTGATGATTCTGATGATAAAGAAACGGGCGAGATGAATAATTTTTTGAAAAAAGATTTTTCAGGAAGAGAGTGCCATCCCCACATTAATACACCAAAAAGCAATGCGGTTGCCAACGTACCAACTAACCAGCCCGTCAACGACGAATGCCGACTATTGAGGCTTTCGCCACGCACTTCTTGTATTGCTTTATGGACAATATGCTTATCTATTTGATTTTTATTATTAACATATCCGCCTAACAAGGCACGATCACAAATAATATTAATCAAACGGGGAACACCAGCAGAATGACGATAGACGAGGCGTATTGCGGCATTTGTAAAGAGGGGACTACGCGCACCACTTATCGCTAATCGATGATTAATATAAGCCTTGGTGTCTTTTGAAGAAAGGGGCAACAGATGATAACGTGCCGTAATGCGTTGTGCCAACTGGCGAAGAGTATTGCGCTTTATCAGCTTATTTAACTCTGGTTGACCAACCAAAATAATTTGTAACAATTTTTGGTTTGATGTTTCCAGATTGGTTAATAACCGCACTTGTTCTAACACTTCTATCGTCAGATTTTGTGCTTCATCAAGAATAAGCACTGTTCGACGATTGACGGAATGCGCGGTTAATAAGTAGCTACTAAGCGTGTCAATATAATCTTTGGGGGTATAATGTTGCGGATCGTGACTAATTCTTAATTCATCGAATAAGGCACTCAGCAATTCCATCGGGGAGAGACGTGGATTGAGCAATAAGGCAACATCCACTGTCTCAGGGAGTTGTTCAATCAAGCTGCGACATAGCGTTGTTTTACCTGTGCCGACTTCACCTGTGAGTAATACAAAACCTGGCCCTTCATTGACACCATACAATAAATGTGCCAGAGCTTCACGGTGACGCACACTCAAGTAGAGATAGTGCGGATCAGGTGTGATAGAAAACGGTGCTGCCTTCAGCCCAAAATGTGTGGTGTACATGGAAATCTATCAAGTCTCGTTTGCCACCCCACAGAAGGGGATAGTGGTACCCGGGACCGGACTCGAACCGGTACAGTGTTTCCACCGAGGGATTTTCTTACCAACTACAGCTTTCGCTGCCTTATGTTAATTGAAAAAATATCAATATCACATAAGTTTGTGGTCTGGACCATTTCTTTGCCTTTAAATTCCCTATAATAAAAACAACTTGTACAATGTGAGAAATCTTGTTTCTAAAACATTTTTCGAGGCTAAAGTTTTTTAAAGCGTTTTTTGAAGAAAAACGGAAACCTCAAAACTTAAATCTCGAATTTGTACCAGCTATGGGGGAAATTTAGTCAGGCAGGAGCCGTATGGCCTCTACACTTTCTATAAGTATTAAAGGGAAGGCTCTTAATCCTTCTACTTACGCTTAGCTCGACGTTGCCATTTTAAAGGTTTCACCGAATTTGACTCCATTCACCTAAAGATTTCGCCTTAGGTGCTCAAATTAGTTTAAGTCCCTTGCGTCTACCAAATTTCGCCACCCGGGCTTATGCTTAATTATTGGAGGCTGAAGACGGAATCGAACCGACGTACACGGCTTTGCAGGCCGCTGCATAGCCACTCTGCCACTCAGCCAGTTAATCTGTTATCATCTATTTTGATGATTTGATGAAATTTGAGCGGGAAACGAGACTCGAACTCGCGACCCCAACCTTGGCAAGGTTGTGCTCTACCAACTGAGCTATTCCCGCTGATTTTAATTCAGACCATTTTACCAGCTAAAAAAAGTATGTCAAGAGGTTTATCAAAATTTTTTTAATTAATTGACAAAGCAGCTAAAGTTTTTTTTCAAAAAAACTTTAGCTGCTTTATTATTTATGCGAATTAATGGCTCATAAAATGCTTTAAAATCGTCACTCCGCTTTGAAATGTGAATATACTCCAACTAAAGCGTTTTTCGAGGTTTTCGTTTTTTGAAAAAAAACGAAAACCTCGAATGTACCCCATTCGCATGTCAAGGCTGAGTCGTTACCATTTATTAAATAATTAAGTTAATTAATTTATTTAATTAAAATAAATTTTAAATGAATTGTCAACTGTTTTAAATAATTTTTTTATAACTATTATGATATAATATATAGATTAGCCCTTAAAATCTATAATCTGAACAGAGAATAATCTATGACTCTTCAAAAAGGGAAGCCACTATTCCAAGAAGATACACTATCTGCTGCCCATAAATCCTCGAATGAAAAATTTTTACAGGATGATGTTGATGAATCTCTGTTGTTTCCCGGTGTGCTTTTTGCAAGAGAGGATGATGCTGAGGATGATGCTGATGAGTCTCCGTTGTTTCCAGACGAAGAACGGAGTGCAAAGAATAGTTTTGAGGCTAAAGTGCCTTTTCAAAAAAACTTAGCCTCGAAGGTGGTTTCAAAATCTTCAATCAATGGTGCATTATTTGCTGTCGATGTTGCGTCACAAGAAGGGTGGAAAATATTAATCGTTGATGATGAGGAAGATATCCACCAGGTGAGTATTTTACTATTAGGTCATTTTATATATCAGGGTAAACCATTAAAACTATTCAGTGCCTATTCTGCTGAAGAAGCTAAGGTATTTCTCCAAACACATCCAGATATTGCTGTCATCTTTTTGGATGTTGTTATGGAAAGCAATGATGCCGGATTACAATTAGTACACTATATACGAGAAAAACTTAAAAATAGCTTTGTCCGTATTATCTTACGTACAGGGCAACCTGGCTATGCTCCTGAAGAAGAAGTTATTGTTAAATACGATATCAACGATTATGTTAATAAAACGGAGTTGAGTCGTCAAAGGCTTATTACCACAACTGTTGCCTGTTTACGCACTTATTCTGACATAATGACAATTGAATCGTATCGGCAGTTGATGGAAGAAAAAGTGATCGCCCGTACTCGTGAAATTCAGTTAAAAAATAAAGAGCTTATTAGATTAAACCATAACTTAATTAAACTCAATCATGAAAAAAATGAGTTTTTAAGTATTGCTGTACATGACTTGAAAAATCCATTAGCAGCCATTCAAGGGTTAGCTGATCTGATTCAAACCTCTCTGAATGAACCGTATGTAGAAGATTCTTTCACAGAAATTATTGAGTATGCGCGGATAATCACAACAAGTTCGCAGCAAATGGTTGAAATAATCACAAACTTACTTGATGTTAATGCGATTGAAAGTGGCGGCATAACGTTTTCACTTAATAAATTGGATTTATGTGAAACAGTGCAATTTGTTGTGAGAAATTATTTTGAACGGGCGAATGCAAAAAATATTCAACTGCAATTTCAATTTCCTGAACAAGAGTGCCTGATTTTGACAAATGAACTCGCAACGTGCCAGGTGTTGGAAAATATTATTTCAAATGCGATTAAATATTCACCATACGGCAAACGTGTGATTGTTCGCCTTTTCAAAAAAGAGGATAATGTACTTTGTGAAATACAAGATGAGGGACCAGGTTTAAATGAGGATGATTTATCAAAATTATTTAAGAAATTCAGTCGTTTAACACCAAAACCGACGGGAGATGAACATTCAACTGGCTTAGGCTTATTTATTGTCAAAAAATTAGTGGAAAAAATGAATGGCAAGGTGTGGTGTAAAAGTCAATTAGGGCAGGGTTCAACATTTGTTGTGGCTTTTCCCAGTTATCAGAATAATTGTGGATAATAGGATTAAAAATAGCGAGCATGAACTGATAATTGATCGCTAATAACTAAATACGGAAAAGATTATGAACGATAAAGAAATTTTTAAAGACGACGAGGAACTGTTTGCTCAGGATGACCTCGTTTTTTCGGAGGAGGATGACTTATTTGCTGATGAGGCTGAAGAGAAAATTTTTCCTCAAGATGTGTGGGAAGTCATGATTATTGATGATGAGGAGGATGTTCATCAATTAACGCGCTTTGTATTGGACGATTATGTTTATGAAGACAAAAAGTTAAAATTTATTAGTGCCTATTCTGCAAAAGAGGCTAAGGTTTTATTTCAACAACACCCTAATGTGGCGGTTGTACTTTTAGATGTGGTCATGGAAACCATTGACGCAGGCTTGACGTTGGTGGAATATATACGTGAAGAGCAACAGAATGACTTTGTTCGTATTATCTTACGCACAGGACAGCCAGGTTATGCACCTGAAAAGGAAGTGATCGTGAAATATGACATTAACGATTACAAAAATAAGACAGAGTTAACTGATCAAAAACTGTTTACTGTGATGACAGCTAGTTTACGTGCTTATTCAAATATTATGACAATTGAGTCATATCGGCAAAATCTGGAGGAAAAAGTGCTTGATCGCACCCGCGAACTTCAGCAAAAAAATGTGGTGCTTGTCAATCTTAACGAACAGTTAACCCAACTTAATAAGGATAAAAATGAGTTCTTGGGCATTGCAGCGCATGATCTTAAAAATCCTTTATCGTCCATTCAGTCGTTGGCAAATCTGATTAAGACTTCTTTTGATGATTTTCCTAAACGGAAATTAATTGAGTTTTCACTGATGATTGAAATCAGTGCACATAAAATGTTTGCTTTAATCAAGAATCTATTAGATGTTAATGCGATTGAGTCTGGTAAGATGAATTTATCAGTGAATCCTTATGATCTCTTCTTTCTTTTGCAAGGCGTTGTCAATGATTATATTGAACCTGCCAAAGCGAAAAATATCACATTGCAATTCCAATTCACGGAAGGAAAATATAGAGCTTTGATAGACGAAAACGCTACACATCAGGTATTGGATAATCTCATCTCAAATGCGGTTAAATATTCACTGCCGGAAAAAAATATCACTGTCCGTATTCTCAAAACGGAAAATAATAGGGTACGTTGTGAAATACAAGATGAAGGGCCTGGGCTTAGTGAGGCTGATCATAGTCAATTATTTGGTAAATTTGCCCGTTTAACACCGCGTCCTACTGGTGATGAACATTCGACAGGCTTGGGTTTATTCATTGTCAAAAAATTAGTTAATGTCATGGAGGGTAATGTGTGGTGCGAAACGGAGTTGGGAAAGGGAGCAACATTTATTGTGGAATTTCCTTCGGCATCATTTTGAGCCGTTTTTTGAAGATTTTTGATAAAAACTTGAACATAGGTTTTGGAGTAGAGCTCCTTGAATGTTTTCGCTTTGATTTTGGAGTTCAACGCTTTGGTTTTGGAGTACATTCGATTCGAGGTTCAAGTTTTTTTACCGAAAAAACTTTAGCATCAACTTGAATGCTTTAGCTTTGGAACAGTGAGAGAGATATTAAGTGGCCAAAGCTGAAGTTGGACTCCATAAATTAAAATACGGAGAAAAAAAATGAAAATAATAGCAATAGGCGTTCATTCTGCCTTTGCCGCTGGGAAGTATGAGGAGGTGATCCCCATAAAACAGGTTCGAGAGCTGATTTTGAAAATGGCTCGTTCACCTGATTTTAAAGAAATCTCTGAAGAGCTTATTACTGCTGAAATTGATCAATTGAGTCAGCTTTTTTATAAACCCAGATGGCAATCTAATTTTTTGATTGAATTTGATATGCCAAGTAAAAAAGGGGGAAGGCCATATCGTTTACTCATTGATGCTGGGGGCGATGTCAGACATGCTTTAAAAGAGCTGGGTTTAACTTCTGCGGATATTGATGGTATTTATATTTCACATCCTCATAATGATCATATTGGTGGCATAGAATATCTGGCACTGACCACATTTTTTAACCCCTTTTATACGCCTGCCAAAAAAAAATGGCTTAATAATCAATTGATTGCCAATAAACTATTTTTTGAGCAGGAATGGTGGGCTGTGCCGCCTGGCTGTGCTAAGCTGGACCTGTTTATCCATAAAAAAGTGCTTAAACCCTTGAAAAGAGCAGTCGGACCAGGCTTGGATACTTTACAAGGTGTGCCTCATGTTTGCCTTGAAACTTACTTTGATATTCATCTCCTTGGCAAACAGAAAAATGGGGAAACGAAATCGCATATATTTTTGGATGGCGAAGGGTATTGGAGTTTAACCCCTATCTTTGCAATGCACGTCATTTCTAGCTCGGAAGAAATGCCCAGTTATGGTATTAATTTGCAACATTCCAGTGGTTATAATGTATTGATGCCAACAGATATTTCTTCTCTCGTACCCACGCAGTTAGAATCACACTATAAGCGAGCTGACATCATTTATATGGATTGTGAAACGTCGCCCATTCCATCTGGTGTACATCCCCATATATCTGATTTAATTAATAATATGGATAAAGAGATTCAGAAAAAATGCCTTCTTTATCATTATGACAGTTATCCAAAGGTGCCAGATGGCATGTTTTCTGACATTTTAAAAACGGGAGATTCACATATTTATCCTGACAAGGAATTTATGAGAAAACTGAAGGAAAAGTAGGCGATAATGAAAATTTTACCTCAAGAAAATTCGCATCGTCGTTTACCCATCCATTTGATAACGGGGTTTCTTGGTAGTGGTAAAACCACTTTGCTTAATCAATTAGTGCGTCAACCAGGGATGCAAAAAACCGTTGTAATTATCAATGAATTTGGCGAAATCAGTGTTGACCATTTGTTGGTTAAAGCAACCACTGAAGATATGATGATATTGGAAGGGGGATGTGTGTGTTGTTCTGTGCGCTTTGATTTGCTCAATACCTTAGAAGATTTATTCCGCAAGCAGGCGCGTCAAGAAATGAACGATTTTGAACAAATACTTATAGAAACCACAGGATTGGCTGATCCAGCCCCGATTTTACGAACTTTAATAAATGATCCGTTTATTGTAGCCCATTATCGTTTAGAGGCGGTTATCACTACGGTCGATGTTTTTAACTGTTTACAACAACTTGATGAATTTGATGAATCTGTTAAACAAGTCGCTTTGGCAAATCATCTTATATTGACTAAAGTTGACTTGATTGACGAAGAGAAACTTGAAAACTTAAAAAAACGCTTGCGCCGCCTCAATCCTACTGCTCTCATACATCAAGTTAATCTTAATCAACAAAGCATTGATGCAGCGACTTTATTTAATACAGCCCATTATAATCTTCAAACCCAACAGATTGATGTAGAACAATGGCTAAAAGCAGATATTTACCATAAAAATCAAGAAGATACAGAACGCATAGCGACATCCCACCAACATGCTGCTTATATCAAAACATTTTGTATTGAACACAGAGAGCCGCTACACTGGCTTACCTTAGAACGATGGATACAGCAATTAACCCGTTTGCGCGGTAATGATTTACTTAGAGTTAAGGGGATTGCTTATACTTATGAAACTGATTTGCCCGTTGTTATTCAAGGTGTTCAACATATATTCCAACCCCCCAGCACGTTAGATGCTTGGCCAACTGACGAACGGCGTTCACAAATTGTATTTATTACCCGCAATATTGAAAAAAAAGTGGTTGAACAAGTTCTTTATGCCCTTATTGATAGTAAAACACCTGCCGATGTTTGTCAGGCTGCCTTAATTTTATTGGGACAAACGACTACATTATAGACTTTTAAATCACATCAAAAAATTCCAAAGCTGAAAAAAAAAATCCAAAACTACTCAGCGGTTAGCCTTGAAATCAATTGCAAGGCTAAAAACTAAAGCAGGTTGAAGCCTGCTAAATAACTCAGTTTTTTTAGTCTGCTTAAGCAGACTTTAGCTTTCAGCCTTGAAATTGATTTCAAGGCTGAGTAGTTACCATTTAATTAAAATTTCAAAAAGCCCTCTTTTATCCAATGGATGAAAGGGGGCTTTTTTTTTGGGGCTGAGTAGTTACATAAAATACTTAAATATGTTATGCTTAACAAGGCTTTTGCACTTGATTAAAATTGATTTTAATTATTATTAACTTTGAGGATATAAGAACCGTGGATAAAAAATATTACAATGCCGTTACTGAAATGGAAAACAGGCCCGTTGATCGTGAATATATGTTGGGTTGGATAGGAGGTTATTTGCAAAACCCCATCCGCGAGGAACAACGTGTGAATGAGACCTACGAAGCTGGCTATGCTGATGGCGGAGATGGCAATACAAGTAATTTTGCCCAATGGGTGAAAAAATAAAGCAGTGATTTCGAGATTCAAGTTTTTTTTACCAAAACTTTCGAGGCTAACGTTTTTTTTTCAAAATTAGCCTCGACTCGAACTAAATAATAACCCGTGCTGAGTATAAGTTGCATCAACATGAAAAAGTCGTTATAATTTCCTTTTGAGGCGACAGTTTTTCTTCAAAAAACGGTCGCCTTGAAAAAGAATTCGAGGTTTGAGTTTTTTTTCAAAAAACTCAAACCTCGAATTGAATTCTTATTGCGGTAGGTAAGCAGAATACAAAATGTTGTATATAGTGAATCTAAATGATTCGTGAAAAAAAATGGCTTGAAAACGTTTAAATTTGTTGGAACAAATTTACAAATCATTTGGGAGGTCTATCGGAGAAGTCATTTATGCCTGATATACGCATGTATAGTACGCATGTTTGCCCTTATTGCATGATGGCAGAACGTTTACTTCATAAAAAAGGGGTGCAAGTAGAAACAATTTATATTGATACCAATCCCCAGAAATTGAAAGAAATGATTAAAATAACGGGGCGGCGCACTGTACCACAAATTTTTATTGGGGAACAACATGTCGGTGGTTTTGATGATCTCACTGAACTTGATCTTGACGGAAAGCTTGATCCTTTATTAAGTCAGTAATGTTCAAAAAAATCTTAATTTTAATTGCTTTTTCATTCATCTAAAGTTAAAATCAGAATGAACATATCTTTAAGATATGTTGCTTTATCTTAGGCTTTGATCTAAATCTTTAAATTAAGTTTTTTCAAGTCGTTTCACATTAAGTTTAATCATCACAATAAGGAAACATTATTTATGTTTGATTGCTCCGGTCGTAAAATATTAATAGGGGTAGTCACGGGTACACTGCTATCAACAGCAGGATTTTCCGTTTTGGCTGCCAACGATGAAAATACTCATATTCTTCTTGATTCTCAGGGAAAACCTGTTCGGACTGTACGTCCAGATGAATGTGTTCAGACTCCTAGAACACCTAACACACCTCCTCAGTTCTTTGAAGTTTGCGGTGCTGTTAGCGATAGAGATGGAGATGGCATTTATGATGACGAGGATGTATGCCCTGATAACACTCCAGAAGAAATTTCCAAAGGGGTCTATCAAAGTGGTCCCAGAAAGGGTTGCTCTATAGATACCGATAAGGACGGTGTGCCTGATTATCGTTCCGATTGCCCCAATAACACGCCGCTAGAAATTTCTAAAGGGGTTGATGATCGTGGTTGTCCGCTAGATTCCGATCAGGACGGTGTGCCTGATTATAGAGACGATTGCCCAGGTACGCCATTCGGTGCTGCGGTTGACGAAAGAGGTTGTAAGCTCATAGATGCTGTCAAACATCAGGTAGTCCTCGCTGGTGATGTGACCTTTGCTTTCGACAAGGCCATTTTGACTTCTCAAGCCAAGATGACTCTCAATGAACTTATCAATCAAATCGGAATTGATTTCATTAAAGGTATAGAAGTCGTGGGTTATACGGATAGTGTTGGTAGTGAAAAATATAACAAGAAATTGTCCGATAAACGGGCGAGGGCGGTTGCTAATTACTTGAGACAGCAACGTCTTCGGAGTAATAGTATTACCCAATGGGGTGCTGGAGAAAGTAATCCTATTGCGCCTAACAATACGAAGATTGGTCGCGCTAAAAATCGTCGTGTCGAACTCAGTATTACTCGCTATAAGAAAAAATAAAATATCTCAAATTCAATTTAAGGCTCTCGAATGTCGTTATCGCATTTTTTGCTTTGGTTAAATACAAAAATACGAGTGATGTATTCAAAAATGCGATAGAAACTTGGTTTCTTTAAAAAACGATATTAAGGTTAAAAAGAGCTGAATCTTAGGGTTGCGATGTTCCAGAAGGGACATCGCATTTTTTTTGCATTGACTAATTGCTCACTGAATAGAGGAAATGATTTGAAACTCATTGTAACTGGTGGCGCGGGCTTTATTGGCTCTGCTGTTATTCGTTATCTCATTAATGATACTGATGTAACGATTCTGAATGTTGATAAACTCACTTATGCTGGCAATCTTGATTCTTTATTGATCGTAAAAAATAACCCCCGTTATCATTTTGCCCAAGTTGATATTTGTGACGTATCTGCATTACAACAGGTGTTTACCCAGTTTAAGCCTGATGCCATTATGCACTTAGCGGCGGAGTCGCATGTGGATCGTTCCATAGATGGTCCTGCTGAATTTATCAACACTAATATTGTGGGTACTTACACTTTACTTGAAGCGGCGCGGCATTATTGGCAAAGCCTTGATAGTAGCGCGAAAGCACGGTTTCGGTTTCATCATGTTTCGACAGATGAAGTTTATGGAAGTTTAGAAAAAAACGGATTGTTTTTAGAATCAACACCTTATCAACCAAATTCACCCTACTCGGCAAGTAAGGCTGCTTCAGATCATTTAGTGCGAGCCTGGCATCATACCTTTAAATTACCCATTGTAACCACAAATTGTTCCAATAATTATGGTCCTTATCAATTTCCAGAAAAGCTGATTCCTTTAATCATTCTTAATGCGTTAGAAGGTAAGCCATTGCCTGTTTATGGTCAAGGTGAGAATAGTCGCGATTGGCTGTACGTGGATGATCATGCCCGTGCATTATATTTAGTCTTAAAACAGGGAGAAGTGGGCGAAACCTATAATATTGGTGGACATAATGAAATGACCAATTTAGAGGTGGTACAGACATTATGTACAATGTTTGATGATCTACAACCCACTTCGCCACATAAACCTCATAGTCAATTAATTACCTTTGTCACCGATCGCCCAGGGCATGATTTGCGTTATGCCATTGATGCCAGCAAAATTCAAAAAACACTTGGTTGGAAACCAATTGAAACATTTGAGACAGGTTTACATAAAACAGTGCAATGGTATTTAGACCATTGCAATTGGTGGCAACGAGTGCGTGATGGTCGTTATCAAGGTGAACGTTTAGGCATGTTGTAATTTTTTGTCAATTGATAAGTGAATAATTATGAAAGGTATTATTTTAGCGGGCGGATCGGGAACACGTTTGCATCCCGTTACTCAAGCCGTCTCTAAGCAACTATTGCCCATTTATGATAAGCCAATGGTGTATTATTCGTTAAGCAGTTTGATGTTGGCGGATATTCGAGACATTTTACTGATTTCTACTCCCCAAGATACGCCGCGTTTTGAACAATTATTGGGTAATGGGCATCAATGGGGAATTAATATCAGTTATGCCGTACAACCTTCACCCGATGGTTTAGCACAAGCTTTTATTATCGGTGAATCGTTTATTGAGAACTCAACCTGTGCGCTGGTACTCGGTGATAATATTTTTTATGGCCACGGTTTTCAAAAGCAGGTACAAAAGGCGGCGACTTTAACAAGCGGTGCTACTGTGTTTGCTTATCCTGTTCATGATCCTGAGCGTTATGGCGTTGTTGAATTTGATAAAGCGGGTAAAGCGATCAGTCTCGAAGAAAAACCTAAACAGCCCAAATCTCGCTATGCTGTGACAGGCTTATATTTTTACGACAATGATGTCGTTGAAATTGCAAAACAGATTAAACCTTCCGCCCGTGGTGAATTGGAAATTACTGATGTGAACAAAGTTTATTTGCAGCGCAATGCTTTGTCAGTCGAAAAAATGGGGCGCGGCATGGCTTGGTTGGATACAGGCACCCATGCTGCATTGTTGGAAGCCTCTTTATTTGTGGAAACGATTGAAAAAAGACAGGGGCTTAAAATAGCTTGCCCTGAAGAAATTGCTTGGCGAAAGGATTACATCAATGATGAAGAATTGGCGACTTTAGCTGATAAATTGATAAAAAATAATTATGGTCAATATCTTAAATCCATTTTAGCGCGAGAACTCTAAATGAAAGTAACAACAACAGGTATTCCAGGCGTTTTACTGATAACACCCAAAGTATTTGGGGATTCACGCGGTTTTTTTTTAGAAACTTTCCATGCCAGCCGTTATGCTGAGGCGGGTATTCCAGAGCCTTTTGTACAAGATAATCATTCCCACTCTGCCAAAGGTGTACTACGCGGATTGCATTTCCAAAAGCAATATCCACAAGGTAAATTGGTTTCGGTGACTCATGGTGTTGTATTTGACGTTGCTGTCGATATTCGTAAGGATTCGCCGTCTTATGGACAATGGGTGGGAATCACTTTATCGGCTGAGGAACATCAACAATTTTATATTCCACCAGGTTTTGCACATGGCTTTTGCGTCCTGTCAGAATTTGCTGATTTTCACTACAAATGTACAGATTATTATCACCCAGAAGATGAAGGCTGTATCCGTTGGGATGATCCTGATATCGGTATTGAATGGCCTATCAGCAATCCAACGCTGTCAAACAAGGATGTTAATGCGCCTTGTTTAAAAGATTTGTCAACTGGCGAATGAGAAAATGATCAGGTTCGAATATGAGTCAGTCAACTGAACTGGATAGTCCTTGAATACAGTAAGAAAGATGTGATGGAATTGTTTCGTTTTCTTGATTGGGTATTGGGTTTACCAAAACCCTTGACGTTACAATTTAATCAATTTCTTCACGAATACGAGGAAAAGAAAAAAATGCCTTACATTACCAGTATTGAAAGAATGGGTATAGAAAAGGGCCATCAAGAAGGCCGTCAAGAAGCGGTTATTGATATTTTGCAGACTCGTTTTAAACGTGTTCCAAAAACACTGATTAAAACCGTTCAAAACTTGGATGATCTCTCGTTTTTGTCCAAGCTGCTTAAAGAAGCCGTTTTAGTTGATTCTCTCAAAACGTTTAAACAAATGGTTGCTCTCAAGCAATAACTTCGCAAATATTTTTGAACAGGATTAATCCGTTTTTCAGCCTAAAGTTTTTCTTCAAAAAACTTTAGGCTGAAATCCTGTTCAAAAATCCTTTGACGTTACTGTTCATTTATTCAGACGCACCAAAAAATCAAGTTGCTGAGGCAAATGACTTGTTTTGAAGGAAGGATCGCCTATTGCAAACTTGTTCCAGCAAAATAGTATCCCCTTTAGGTATTTTAGCTTTTAGCCTTAAAAATCTATTCTAAGGTGATTTTCTGATTTAATTATGAATTAGTAATTTCTAATTAAAAAGATGGGCGTAAAAAATCTTTCTATTTTGACGATTAATGATTGACTGGAGTCACTGATTCTGTGTGGATGGAATAATGCAAACGACGCATCAAGTCTCACATTTTAGTTAGCAAATTTTTTTTTTGATTTTCGCTTAACATTGATTTAAGATTAAGGTGTAGTATGTAGATTGTCAACGTAAGGTTAATGGTGGGTTTCTACGCTTGCTTCGCTAAAGTTCCTCTGTCAATTTATAAAGGCTGATCCCTTTTTTACTCATATTAAATATAAAATGCAAAACACCAAAATATTTGATCGCATTTCATCCGAACCGGATATTTGTCATGGGAAACCTTGCATCAAAGGAACAAGAATACCAGTTTACTTGATTATTTCACTCCTTGCTGATGGAGAAAAGACTGAATCAGTTATACAAAATTACCCTTCTTTAAGCCATGATGATATAAAAATTGCCATGAAATACGCTGCAAAACTCTGTGAATACGAGGCGTATGCAATATGAATATCAAATTCCTACTTGATGAAAATATGCCCTTTGCCCTTATTGAATTTCTTAGAAACAAAGGATATGAAACCGAGCATATAAAACAATTAGGCCAAGGCGGAATTAGAAATGGAGAAGTCTATCAAGTTGCATTAGAAAAAGACGCATGGATTCTGACAAGAGATTCAGATTTTAAAAGTTATCATAAATTTGTTATCCATCCTATCAAAGGGATTATCGTCATCACATTAAGCGATACGAGAACTCAAAATATATTGAACTATGTTCAACAATTTTTAGAAACACAATTTGAAAAATTATTGTCAAAACATCTTATCATCATTGAAGAAGGTGAAATAAAAATTTATGGTGATTCAGAAGTAAAATGACGGGGGAGTATATTTTCTCCTTCCCTTCGAGGCTAAAATTTTTTCTTTAAAAAAACTTTAGCCTCAAAACCATTAATCACATCATATTTTTCGCCAACTCGTTCCTTGCCCTCCATCTTCAAGCATTATTCCCTTCTCTTTTAATTCCGCACGAATCCGATCAGAACCTGCCCAATCTTTACGCGCTCGCGCCGCATTACGTTCTGCAATCCGTTTTTCAATCTCCGCCGCAGATAAATCTTCTGCCCTCATTTCACTGCCTTGCAAGTATGTTTCAGCTTCAGCTTGTAATAAACCTAATATATTCCCTAAGCGGCGTAATTCGCCACCCAATCGTATCGCCAAGGAGAGTTCATCTGAACGTATCTTATTGATTTTATGGGATAAATTAAATAAGACCGCCAACGCTTCAGGCGTATTAAAATCATCATCCATCGCTATCTGAAAACGTTGCTTATAACTCTCATCAGGGCAACTCTCATTCGTGTCTGGCAAACCACGCAATGCGGTATATAGGCGCGTTAAAGCCTGTTTCGCGGAATCTAACTCTTGATCAGAATAATTCAGGGGGCTGCGATAATGGCTGGTTAAAATAAAATAACGCACTACTTCAGGCTGATACCGTTTTAAAACGTCACGCACCGTGAAAAAATTGCCCAATGATTTAGACATTTTTTCATCATTAATACGCACAAAACCATTGTGCATCCACACATTAACAAAAGGCTCTCCTGTAGCGCATTCTGATTGTGCGATTTCATTTTCATGGTGGGGAAATTGTAAATCTGCGCCGCCACCATGTATATCAAAATGATTATCCAAGCAATGAGTGGACATTGCAGAACATTCAATATGCCATCCTGGACGTCCTGTTCCCCAAGGTGATTCCCAACTTGGCTCGCCGGGTTTAGCCGCTTTCCATAAAACAAAATCTAAAGGATGTTGTTTTGAATCATTGATTTCAACACGCTCGCCAGCGCGTAATTCTTCTATCTTCTTATTCGACAGCTTGCCATAATCTGCAAACTTTTGGATGGCATAACAGACATCGCCATTATCTGTGAGATAGGCATAGCCGTTATCGAATAGGCGTTGCACCATTGCAATGATTTCGGGAATAGAATCAGTCGCGCGAGGTTCAATATCAGGGCGTAAAACACTTAAAGCGTCAGCATCTTCGTGCATCGCCTGAATAAAACGGGCAGTTAATTGATTAATCTCTTCCCCATTTTCATTGGCTCGCCGAATAATTTTATCGTCTATATCGGTGATATTACGCACATAAGTTACTGAAAAACCTAAAGATTGCAAATAACGCACCACGACATCAAAAACTACCATCACCCGCGCATGTCCAACATGGCAGTAGTCATATACCGTCATACCACAGACGTATATGCCAACTTTGCCCGGTTTAATGGGGGTAAAGGGTTCCTTTTGTTTAGAAAGGGAATTATAAATGGTGAGCATGTGAGTTAAAAACCTTATTTAGTGGAGAAGGATTGTAGTGATTATAGGGACTGGTAGAGCGATATTCAGTCAGCGAAGCTAAACCGCTCAACTTGATGGACCAATCAATGGATAGTGAAACTTTTTATTGCCTATCGCTTTGACTAAACCAATGATTCCTAAAATAACTAAGATAGAATGGCAGATAATGAAATAGAGTATCACGATAATCAAAATATAGGGCGAGTGGTAACCTCCCGCTATGAGAATGACAGCATTGACTAAGAGTAGAAGCAAGCCCGCCCAGATACTCGCTGAAAATGTTTGTCTTAAATGACAACTCGCTAATCCAGTGTGATTTTCATATTTAAAATAAAGCCATCCTAAGACTAAAAAAGCTAAACCTGGTAAAAGTGATAAATTAAGAAGATAAAGAGATTCAGCTATAATCGCTAAAGTTTGGCTGGACATCTTCTCTGCTTGAACAGTTTGATTATTCATATTATTTCTCTCCAATAACGCATTTTTTTAATTTTTTCATTTCCTTCCAAAGCTAAAAAATTTGGAGCCAAACCTCTGAGGTTTCCAAAACCTCAGAGGTTTTTTGTTTGGAGCCAAACCTCTGAGGTTCACGAAGTTTAAGAAATCCGATTTTTGAAAAAAATCGGATTTCTAAAGAGTATCGCTTTGGATACTTCAATTTTGATAACGAAGGCTCAAAAACCAAAAGCGTCCATAAGTGTTATAAAAACGAGCGGTTTGATATTCCTTATCAAAGACATTTTCCAATCGCGCCCGCAAGGCAAAATGTTTACCAAAATGATATTCATGAGTCAAATTCACTATGCTATAGCCACCTAAGCGGTGATTATTAGCAGCATCATCATAGCGATGACTTTGAGCTAATACACTTATTTCTGTCTTCATTGCCCCTCGTCTTTCCCCCAAAGCAACATTCAAGGTTTTTTGGGCGCGACGGGGTAACAATTTGCCCGTTTCTTCATTTTCGGCTTTTAACCAAGATAGCTTTGTTTTAAATGTCCATCCGCCCTTCTGCCAATTTAAATCACCTTCTATCCCATTGATTGCTGCTTGATTAATGTTATCAGCAAAATAGTTGCCCGTTTCTGCATCAAACTGGGTAGCAATCAGTTGATCAATATGAGTGCGATAAGCCGTGAGTGACCATTTATAATAAAGCTGCGTACCCATTAAGCCAAATTCAATACTTTCAGATTCTTCAGGCACAAGGTTGGGATTGCCAAAGTTTGGAAAATATAATTCGTTAAACGAGGGGGCTTTAAAGGCAGTTCCGTAGTTCGCGATAAAGCGCGTTCTCTGGCTCAGGGCATAACCTAAGCCAATATTACCCGTCTTGTGTTTTCCAAATTGCTCATTATCATCTTTGCGGAATCCAACTATCCAGTCTGTTCTTCCAGATCGCGTTTGATATTCAGCAAATATCCCTTTGTTATCAAGAGAATCTATAGTAAAAGCGGTACTACTGTCCACCTCATCTTTTTGTAAATCTAAACCGACAGTCAACGTATCTCTCTTTGAAAAGAAAAAGTTATTCTGAAAAGAGCCTGTTTTTCGAGTGGTATGAAAATAGGATTTTGTGCTATGACCAAAATTATCAGTTTTATCAAGGCTTTGACCCATATTCAGATTAATCAGCCAATTATCGTTAACCACATAATCCCCTTTCATGCCTAGCACTTGTTGAACAAAATCCGCTTCATTATCATAAGAAGAATCATATTCAGTATGACCTTCTGTACGCAAAGCATAAGCCTCCATACTGATTTTCTCCCCAAGGCGTTGCCCCAATCGAAGATGATATGATGTATTTTCATAACCATCCTCATCTGGCTCAATTGTAAAACAACCGCCGCTATTACTTCCTTGACAATCATTAAAACCGTCTGTTTGGATACGGTTTGCAAATAGGCTATACCAACTCTCTTTAGTTGCACCTGACACACCAGCGTTGAATTGATAAGTATTATCAGCCCCTATTCCGCCGCTAATTGTCACGGACGGTTTTTTGCTCTTACCTTTACGGGTGAAAATCTGTATAACCCCACCAATCGCCTCGGATCCGTACAAACTAGAACGGGGCCCACGTACAATTTCAACACGCTCAATTTGTGATAAGGGTAAATGCTCAAAAGAGAAACGACCCAATGTCGCCGAACCGACTTTAATGCCGTCAATAAGCACCAAGACATGATCAGATTCAGTTCCCCGCATAAAAACAGAACTGGGTTTCCCTAATCCACCATTATTGGCGATATCTACCCCTGGCACACCGCGTAAAATATCAGGAAGCGTTAAAGCTTGGCTTCTTTCAATCTCATCGCGCCTTATCACAGTCACTGATGCAAGCGAATCATTAACAGTTTTGGCAGTACGAGTCGCCGTCACAACGACTTTTGGTAGAACATTGTCAGCATTGCTTAACAATGGATAAAAAATGAAATTCAATAAGATTAATCGAAAAAAATGCTTCAAAGTCACGTTCCTCGTTCTATTTAAAATATACGGAGGAAAATAATATAGATCAGTCTATCGCCCTCCGCGACATAATCAAAATGTTTAGGCAGGTTTCCGGGCTCATAAGTAGGCGTGATACCTCAGTCAATCGCCTTCCCACGTTTTACTGAAACGCAGTGGCTAATGATTAACCTTTCGAGGCGAAAGTTTTTTTAACGAAAAAACTTTCGCCTCGAAAACTTATTTACCGTTGCGGGGGCAGCATCGGATTGACACCGATTTCCCTTTTACCTTATCAGCAATGCTAATAAGCACCTAAACATGTAATTATACTCAGCATGGGAATAACTTTTTAGATAGAAACCACTTTGTACACAATTTTTTATAATTCAATTGTTAGAATCAGAATTTTCAGAATTTGAGAATTAACAGAATTTAAAACCTCATAATTCAATGAAAACTCACTTGATTTTTAATTCTGAAAATTCTCAAATTCTGAAAATTCTGATTCTAACAATAATGTCCTGTACACTAAAAAGGTATCTTATTAAAATTTGGTGGTCGTTATGTAGGGTGGGTAGAGCGATAGCGAAACCCACCATTTTTCAACGGAAAGGTGGGTTTCCACTTCGTTCCTTTCGAGGCTATTCGAGGTTTAAGTTTTTTCGATAACTTAAACCTCGAATGCTTTTTCTTTAAAAAAACTTTAGCCTCGAAACCACCCTACATTAAGAGATACCACCAAATTTTGATAGGATACCTAAAAAGTTTATAACCATGTTCATTATAGTCTAAATCATCTTTAAGCAAAGATATTTTTAAATATAATTGATAAGCATTTGTTTTATATAACTATTTATAAAATAACGCCTTAAAAATAGAATAACTCTTGTTTTGCAAAAGTGGCTAATTGCGAAAAAATCACAAATTGCAATTGGGATTTTGTCGAATTTATCTGTCACTTCTTGTTTCAAACATTATTTTTTAAACAGTGATTATGTATAAAAATCTCAAGTCAAATTTCCAATTTGCATTTTTTCATAAAATGAGTTATAAATAAGTTTTTTAACCTCGAAAATCCTTTAATCCGTTTAATCCCTTCAAATTCAAAAAAGTAATTTTTTTGACACAATTGAGTCTTACTTATGCTTATAGTAGAAAAAGAAACCGCCATGGAAACGCTCATGGAAACGTTAAAAAATTTCAGGGGAACGCTAAAACAACTCATTGTTTACGGCGTTTTCCTGATTATTTTTGTGGGAATTGCTCTCCTACTTCGCTCTTCTGTTTTTAAAACAGAATCGGGCTACATCTACCATTATCAAGATATGATAATGCGTAAAGTTGATGTCTATGACAAACCAGGGTTTCACTTCAAAATACCCTTTTCGTATCAGGTAACACGTTACGTCAGAGCATGGACAGTCTCTTTTGGCATCGCCTACGATGGGCAGCAAATTCGCAGTAAGAAATCCATTCAAGTCCGTTTTGCCGATACCTATACGGCAGGAATTCCCGCCACTTTTCGCTTTAAATTACCAGCGAACAAAGAAAAGATCAAAATGATTCATCAGGAATTTAGGAGTTTTGGTGATTTAATTGATTCACTCTTGATCAAAACGGCGCGTGATGTCGTGGTGAATACGGCAACGCAATACACTGGTGAAGAGTTTTATCTGGGCGGTTTCAATCAGTTCAAGGCGGCACTGGCTGATCAACTTCGTAATGGCATCTATAAAACAGAGCGTAAACGAATCCTTGAAGACGAACAGTCTGGTTCCACATTGGTTCGTCAAAAAGAACTACAGAAAACAAAAACATGGGTTTGGAAAACAGTACCTATTTTAGACGAAAAGGGTAATATAATCCGTTTGGACAATCCACTCAACCCTTATGGGATTGAAGTCACACAAATTACCCTGGGTGAACCCGAAGCTGAACAGCAACTGGGAACATTGCTGGCTGAAAAAAAACGTTTAGTCGCTGAACGCATTAAAGCGGTGCAAGCGCAAGAAACCAGCAAAGAACAAGCGATCACCGCGCAACTTGAGATCGAAGTTGAACGGGCTAGAGAGTCGCAACTAAAAATGAAAGAAAAAGAACTGGCACTCATCGACAAACAACGTGAAGTTGAAGAAGCACAAAAGCAAGCTGAAAAGGAAATCGTTGAGTATGAAAAAGCCAAATCTTTGGCTGCCATTGATAAGGCAAAAGAACTGGCTATTCAACTTGAGGAAGAAAAAATCAAGTTGGCAAAAAAAGCCGAAGAATTAGCCCTGGTTGAAGCGGAAAAGAAAATTCAATTGGCAACAAAAGATAAAGAATTAGCTCTGGTTGAAGCTGAAAAGCAAATTCAATTGGCGAAAAAAGCCGAAAAACTCACTCTCGTTGAAGCGGAAATGAAAATTCAATTGGCGAAAAAAGTCTCTGAATTAGCCGTTATTGAAGAGGAAATGAAAATTCAATTGGCGAAAAAAGCCGAAGAATTAGCCGTTGCACAAGCCAATAAGGATATTCAAAAAGCCAACTTTGAATCGGCAGAATTTGAAGCGAAAGCGATTGAAGAAAAAGGGGTTGCTGAAGCCAATGTTCTCAAAGCAAAGTACGATGCTCTGAAACCAGATATTTACCTTGCTGAGATTCAAAGAGATATTGCACAGGTTATTTACCCCAATTTAAAAGAGATGGAAGTGACTATGCCGCATAACATCGTTAATTTAGGGGGTAATGACAGAAACAATAGTCTCCAAACTAACCTTGATGTATTATCAAGTTTTGCGACTATTGGTGTCATGGAATGGCTAGAAAAAACTCAAGAAAAGAGTAGAAAGAATGAGAGAAACACAGACTAAGGATTGATAATTCGATACCTGAAATTAAACCTGACAGGTTTTAAAAACCTGTCAGGTTTGACGCAGATAAAAGCCATAAGGCGCAAGCCAAAGGGCTTTTTTTTACTTTTAATTTCTCGTAACTACTCCGCCTTGAGATTTATCTCAAGGCGGAGTAGTTACAATTTCTCGTTTAAAGATTTTTAAGACTCATTTTTTATGAATTTTAATTATAATTTATAATTATTAATTGAGATTTAATTTAATTTTATAAGCCACATAATTTATGATAATTGAAGTAAAATAGTTATTTTCTACATAAGCGAATTAAGAGTTGAAATTGGAGTTCAACGCTTTAGCTTTGAATTCTATTTTAACTATTTGATTTTAAAACAGTTTTTAATAAAAATCATTCGCATTAACTCTATTACAATGAATGACGAAACCACTTCTGAACCAAAAACTGCAGATACAGGCGCATCAAAAATACTGGCAGTGCAATTATTATTAACTGCTGCTTTGGGATATACTTTTTATCTCTATCAAGGGGTATTAGCGGCGCAATCCGCCTCTTATGGCGGCTGCATGGTGATGTTCAATGTTTGGATGACTCACCGCCGATTACAATATGCCGCTGAATTAGCAAAAGTCGCGCCAGGTAAAGAAGTCAAAATATTTTATCTTGCTGCCATACAACGCTTTGTATTTACAGTCGGATTTTTTATATTAGGGATGGGATGGCTTGGTTTGCCCCCTATACCTTTAATAGTGACATTTGCCATCGCCCATTTAGGTTATCTTTTCAATGGGCAATTAGATAAATGATGAATTATGAATTATGAATTATTATAATTTATTACCTTCATTTTGGAGTTAAGTTAGGGCGAACACGCAAGTTCGCCCCTTACAACCACATTGACATTTTGGAGTTCGAGGTTTTAGTTTTTCTTCAAAAAACTAAAACCTCGAAAACGCTTTAGCTTTGATCTCATCACATCAATTAATTAATGGAGTCGTTAAACGTGACAGAATCTCACGGTGATCCCGCAGGACCTGTTGAATACATTCAACATCATTTAGGTAACTTATCTGTTGGTGAAGGTTTTTGGACTTTCCACATAGACACTTTCTTTTCTGCTTTTATTTTAGCTGTCCTTTTAGGGTGGGTAGCCAAGAAAGTCGGAGATAATTTGGATCCCGATAAGCCCCCAACTGGGATACAAAACATACTAGAAATCATACTTGAATTTGTTGAAAAACAAGTCAAAGATGCCTTTATCGGTTATAATCCACTAATTGGTCCCTTGGCTTTCACGCTGTTTGTTTGGATTCTTTTAATGAATGCCATGGACCTACTACCTGTTGATTTACTCCCTTGGGTGGCTGGAAGTATGCACGTTGAACATTTGAGAATTGTACCCACAGCGAATTTAGACACCCCATTGGCATTAGCAGGTAGCGTATTTGCGTTAATTATTTTTTTCAACATCAAAGTCAAAGGAGGACTTGGCTTTACTAAGATGTTTTTGTTTCACCCGTTCTCCGCTAACAATATCGTTGCCAAAATACTGTTAATGCCTATTAACATTATGATGACAACCGTCGAAGAGTTAGCAAAGCCCATCAGCATGGGGCTACGTTTATTTGGTAATATGTTTGCTGGAGAATTGATTTTTATATTAATTGCCCTACTGCCCTGGTGGATTCAATTTATCCCTGGCGGTATATGGGCGATTTTCCATCTGCTCATTATCTCTTTACAAGCCTTTATTTTTATGCTGTTGACAATTGTTTATTTAAGCCTTGCCCATCAATCGATGGAAGAAGGACATTAATTAATGGTTAATGTCCAGCAAAAATCCGATTTTTGAAAAAATCGGATTTTTCAAGGGCATTAATTATTGTTAATGTCCAGCAAAAAATCCGATTTTTGAAAAAATCGGATTTTTAAATTGCAATTAACCATTGTTTTTTTACTAATACTGACAGGAGATTTTTGAATGACCCCTGAATTGATAACTCAACTTTACAGTTCCACCGCCCTCATTGTTGGCTTGATGCTCTCCGCCGCTGGATTTGCCTCCGCACTCGGTTGGGCATTGATTTGTTCCAAATACCTAGAAGGCATTGCAAGACAGCCTGAAATGAGACCACAACTGATGGTACAAATGTTGTTCACTGGCGGTTTGATGGAAGCATTCCCATTCATCATCTTGGGTATGTCCATGTGGTTCATTTTCGCCAATCCGTTTTTAGGTGCTGCTAAAGCAGCAATTGGCGGCTAGATTGATATTGATCAATTTTCCCACTCATTCAATAAACGGGGGTTGATGTGAGCATCACAGTCACTCTTTTTGGACAAATCCTCACCTTTGTCGTGTTGCTTTTGTTCATTCAAAAATTTTTATGGGGCCCCATCACTCAAATGATGGAGGCACGTACTAAGCGTATCGCAGACGGCTTGGCCGCCTCAGATCGTGGCGCACATGAATTGGAATTAGCCAAAGAACGTGCGGCCAAACGATTACGCGAAGCAAAACAGAACGCAGCGGATATTATTACTGCGGCTAATCAACGATCCAACGAAATTATTGAGGAAGCTAAGGAACAAGGGCTTGTGGAAGGGCAACGTAAAATTACCGCCGCCCTTTCTGAAATTGAGCATGAAAAAAATCGCGTCAAAGAAGAACTGCAAGGGCAAGTTGTCAATTTAGCACTGGCTACCGCAGAAAAGATTCTGGAACGCGAAGTTGATGCTGAACAGCATAAAGAATTCCTTAACAGTATGGTTAAAAAGTTATAGGCAATTGATGTTATGGCAGAATTTGCAACCTTAGCACGTCCTTATGCAAACGCGGTGTTTGATTTAGCCGTTGAGGCAGATAATTTTGATGACTGGTCCAATGACTTAAATTTCTTAACGACAGTCATCGAAGACACCACAATGACTGCGGTTATTGCAAATCCACAGGTGGATAAAAACACCTTAACCCGCCTATTGCTTGACGTTTGTGAAGAACCTCTCAGCAAACTGGGGGTGAATTTATTAAAAATCCTTTTGGAAAACAAAAGGTTAAGTACAATACCGCAAATTGCGCTTCAATTTGAACAATTGAAAACGCGACATCAGGGGATGCTCAAAGTAGAAATTACCGCCCCCTATCCTGTCGAGCCTCAGCAACAGCAAGAGATTGAAACCGCTTTAAAAAGGCGTTTAGGTAAAACCGTTGATGTTGATATTACGCTTGACAAGTCCTTACTGGGCGGTTGTCTCATTCGTACTGGTGATCAAGTCATTGATGTCTCTATGAAAGGACATCTTCAACGATTAGCCACCGAATTGCGCCGTTAAAACGAGAAAATTATCAATGCAACTGAATCCTTCTGAAATTAGCGAATTAATTAAAAGGAAGATCCAAAATTACGACTTGGCGGCGGAATCCCGTAGTGAAGGCAGCATCGTCAGCGTCACAGATGGCATCGTCCGTATTCACGGCTTGGCAGATGTGGTGCAAGGAGAAATGCTAGAATTTCCTGGCGACTCCTTTGGTATGGCACTAAACCTTGAACGTGATTCCGTTGGCGCAGTCGTGTTAGGCCCTTATACACATATTACCGAGGGCGATACCGTTAAATGCACAGGAAGAATCTTAGAAGTCCCAGTTGGTGAAGCCCTATTAGGGCGCGTTGTCAACCCATTGGGACATCCGCTAGATGGTAAAGGCCCTGTTGCTACCACCGAAACGCTTCCCTTGGAACGCATTGCACCCGGCGTTATCAGTCGCCAATCCGTCAGCCAACCCGTACAAACCGGATTAAAAGCCATTGATGCAATGGTGCCGGTTGGACGTGGACAACGTGAACTGATTATCGGAGATCGACAAACGGGTAAAACCGCTTTAGCGATAGACACGATTATCAACCAAAAAGGTACAGGTATTAAATGTATCTATGTGGCTATTGGTCAAAAAGCCTCATCAGTTGCCAACGTCGTGCATAAATTGGAAGATCATGAGGCGATGAAACACACCATCGTTGTCTCCGCTTCTGCTTCTGATGCCGCTTCTCTGCAATATATCGCACCCTATTCTGGCTGCTCAATGGGAGAATTTTTCCGGGATCGGGGCGAAGATGCACTGATTATCTATGACGATTTGACCAAGCAAGCTTGGGCTTATCGTCAAGTTTCATTGCTATTGCGCCGTCCACCGGGTCGTGAAGCCTATCCGGGGGATGTGTTCTACTTGCACTCCCGCCTGTTAGAACGCGCCTCCCGTCTCAATGTTGAGCACATTGAAAAAATCACTGATGGCAAAGTCAAAGGCAAAACAGGTTCATTAACCGCCTTACCGATTATTGAAACACAAGCCGGTGACGTATCCGCCTTTGTCCCAACCAACGTGATTTCCATTACAGACGGGCAGATTTTCCTAGAAACCGACTTATTTAATGCGGGTATCCGCCCTGCCATTAATGCAGGTTTATCCGTATCACGAGTCGGCAGTGCCGCCCAAACAAAAATTATCAAAAAGCTGGGTGGTGGTATCCGTTTAGACTTAGCGCAATATCGAGAATTAGCCGCTTTTGCACAATTCGCCTCAGACTTAGACGAAAGCACCCGTAAGCAATTAGAACGGGGGCAACGAGTCACGGAGTTGATGAAGCAAAAACAATATGCCCCCTTAACGGTGGCAGAAATGGCTGTTTCTCTCTATTCCGCTAATGAAGGCTATATTGACGATGTCCCCCTGAAAAAAGTCGTGGACTTTGAAAGTGCCCTGCACAGCTACATGCGATCCAGCCAAGCAGAACTTTTAGCCAAGATTAATGAAAAGGGTGATTATAATGATGAGATAGCCAATAGCCTGAAAGCGGCTTTGGAAGATTTTAAGACGAATCATAGTTATTAGTGAAGTAGTTTTTTGGTGGGTAAAAGCAAAGCTTTTGCCCATCATAAGGAGAACAGAATGTTTATTGAGATTTCACCAGATGAAGGTGTATTCGATTCAAACCTAAAACCTTTGACAGAAAGTTATCGGTTAAATTTGAATTTTATACGAAAGGTGTTTTTTGAAAAAGAAGATGATCAATATATTACAACATCAATATCTGCATTTGGTGATTATTGTAACAAGATTACTTTTGAAATAGTGCTGTCTATAACATCTGATAGATATTATGATAATCAAAATCTTATTCTATATTTTAATGAGGAAGGACGTGGCAAATATCATAGAATAAAAAGGATTATAGACGAGAATACATTCAGATAATTTCTCTATTTCTCCTTACCAAATTCTATTTGGGAATGTCTTCACAGACGTAAGAAAAGAAATCCGATTTTTGAAAAATCGGATTTCTAGCCAGCGTAGCAAGCATAGCATGGGTTAAATGTTGAATTGTACGCTTGCTGGCTTTTTTAATTGAATTTAAGGATATGATAATGATTAAAGCATATTATATTGAAACAAGTATCCCAAGTTATTATTATGAAACACGTACTGATACTCGAATCAAAGCAATGCAAGAATGGACAAAACAATGGTGGGATTTACCCAAGCAAGATTGTCTTATACGAATCGCTTTACCAACTCGTAAGCCGCATAACTCGTAAGCCGTATATGTCTGATTAATAAATGGTAATTCGTAGGGTGCATAAGCGATAGCGTCATGCACCTTAACAGACGCAATTTAACCAACGTTTTTTATGGGTCAATTTGGTGTATGACGCTTCGCTTATACACCCTACGAAGGAGCTACGAAGGAGCGAAACCCATCATTTCGTTCTCTTTCTATTGACTTTCCTCGCTGCTGAACTCGTAAGCCATGTAGGGTGGGCAACCTCGGTGCAACGGCTTATGGTTGACATCTCATGCCGTTGCACAAAGACATTTTGCCCATCCTACCTGGCTAACCAAATCAGAGGAATCCTATTTTGATAAAATATTTTACAATTAAAAATTTTCGTTCAATAAAAAATGAAAATATTCTTGAGTTTGATGCTCATTTAGAAAATTCTACCTATCCGGCTCATCCAGTCATTGGTTTTGCCGGTGCTAATGCGTCAGGTAAAACCAATGTGCTTAGTTCGCTTACTTTCGTGTTATGGTTTATGCAACACTCTTTTCTTAAACTTGACAAAAATGATGACATTCCTTGTGACGCTTTTTATACACTTTCCAAATTACCAACTGAATTTCATTTAATCTTTGCTAAAAAATCTTTGGTTGATGCTCAAGAAAAAATCATTGATTATGAATATAAACTCTGTTTAACCAAAGAAAAGGTTTTAACTGAAGAGTTGAATTATTGCCCTCATGAAAAATCTGAACTTGTTTATTTCCGTCACGATGGCAAAGTCGAATTTGGTGATAGTGTCAGCCCTATTGATATTAAAGATTTAAGAGAAAATTGTTCTATTATTTCTTTGGCTTCTCAATTTGCTTCTCAAGAAGTCGCCAATGCTTGCAAAGATTACGCGGTTAAAACCAATCTCACATTTGCAGAAAGATATTTGTCAGAAGGGCATCAAATCAGCCTGTTAGAAAATGAGTTAGAAGATAATAAGGTTAGGGAAAAAATTCAGCCACACTTAAAAATTGCTGATGTCGGGATTGAAGAAATTCAAATTTCATCGGAAAAAAAAGCCATTTTTATGCATAAAATAGAGGATAAATTGGCTCCTTTTGAATCTCATTTAGAAAGTGCCGGTACATTGGAATTTTTGTTGAAATTATCTTATTTGTTGCCAGCGTTAGAAGAAGGAGCGGTATTTGTTGTTGATGAAATTGAGTTGAAATTACATCAAAATTTAGTTGCTTATTTACTTGGATTATTTAAAAATAAAACCGCAAATAAGCATGGTGCCCAACTAATTTGTTCATTCCACAACTCTTATTTCATGGAATTTTTAGAACCGGAACAACTCTGGTTTGCAGAAAAAAATGACCAGGGAGAAACAGAGTTATTTTCCGCCGCCGCATTTACAGATATTAAGGATTTATATGAAAAGGACTTAGAAATGCTTTATCGTGTTGGTCGATTTGGTGCAAAACCTCGGGAGATTTAAATGGCAAGAAAAAAGAGTCCTTCACGAACAAGTAAACCAAAGAAATATTGCTTTGTTGTAGAAGGTTGCACGGAAGAAAACTATATTAATCGTCTTAAAGGATTATATCGAAACCACAAAGTGGGCAAATTGGAAAATAATAAAGGAGGTAGTGCTAAAGCGGTTTTACAAAAAGCAGAAAAGTTGATCTCAAAATATGCTAATGAGTATTTGGGCTATGTCTTATGGTTTGATGAGGATACCTATTTTCCACAAGATTACAATATTAAGAAGAGTCTTGAAGCCAAAAAGAATGTAGAAATTTACATGAGCGTTCCCTGTATTGAACACTGGTTGCTGGCACACTTTCAAAAGATTAATTTATCACAAGAGAATGACTGTCAATTTTACGTGAATAAGTTAAAAGATTATATTCACAATTATGATAAAAATGATTGTCACCTGTTGAACAGATATATTGATACAGAAAATATTGAAAAAGCAATCACTTGTTACCCTAAAATTGGAAAAATTCCTGATAAGTATTTCTTAAATCATTAGGACTGGAGGGGTTTCCCCGTTTCTCGTTCCCAAATTCTATTTGGTAATGCATTCACCGACGCTCTGCGTCGAGCGTTCCTCGTTCCCAAATTCTATTTGGAAATGCCTTCCACGACGCTCCGCGTCGAGCGTAGAATTGTAGGGTGGGTAGATGCGCTCTTTAACGAATTAGGGTATCGACTCCGAAGGAGTCTATTTCTATCTGCCCGCTTGCCCACCATCCAAAAAAATCTTCCAAATTGAAATGATTATAACATTTAGATGCAAAGAAACTGAACAAATATTCAAGCGTCATATTTCCAAGAAATTTTCTCAAAATCTTCAACCAAGAGCTAGAACAAAATTGCTCATGTTGGATTCGGCAACCGATTTAGATGATTTACGCATTCCTCCAGCAAATCGGTTGGAAAACTTAAAAGGTGATCGCAAAGGACAACAGAGTATTCGTATCAATAATCAATGGCGTATCTGCTTTGTTTGGAAAGATAATAACGCTTATGAGGTTGAAATCGTCGATTACCACTAAAATAAATTGGTGTTTATTATGAATACAAAAAAACTTCCCCCTATTCACCCGGGCAAAATTCTAAAAGAAGAATTTTTAGAAGCCATGGAAATAAATCAACCGCAATTAGCTGAAGACATAAATGTTTCAGTGGAATATATCAATCACATTATACAAGGTCAACAGGCAATAACGGCTGATATGGCATTACGTTTAGGTCGATTTTTTAATATGTCCCCCCAATTTTGGTTGAATCTACAAGGACATTATGATTTGGAGATAGCTGAGGATAAATTATCAAATCTGCTCACCAAAGAAGTTAAGCCCTACATTGCACCAGCTTATTCTATGCCGGCTTATTCATAACACTCAGCACGAGTCGTATGAGCAAGCGTTCCTCGTTCCCTTCGAGGCTAAAGTTTTTTCTTCAAAAAAACTTTAGCCTCGAATTCTATTTGGGAATGCCTTCCCCAACGCTCCGCGTCGAGCGTAGAATTGTAGGGTGGGTAGAGCGAAAGCGAAACCCACCTTTCTAACAATGAAAATGAGTTTAACAAATGCATTTTGAAGTCATTGGAAAAATTACAAATATTGAAACCATTGCGATTAATCATTCTATAAGAGAATTAGCTCGTTTGAGAGAACAGTATGGTGCAGGACATTGGCGCAAACTTAAAGGTGTTGCTACCATTATCCTTTCTAATCATAATCTGCGCCAAGCTGAAGTACATTGGTATGAAGCGCACGGAATTGGAAAGAAAAAAATGAAAATTAAGAAATTTTTAGACTAAAAATTATGAAAAAGAATATCATGCCATTTGTTATTTGTACTCACAATGATGATTGTGATGATTTAGAACGGCTTAAAATTTACCAAACTCTACCTGACGATTCAGCAGCTAAAGATGGTTACATAAGAGTCATTGACGAGTCTGGCGAAGATTACTTGTATCCCGAAAATCATTTTATTTTGTTCAAATTTCCCGATACAGTAGAACAAGAAATATTAGCGGTGTATGACATGAAGCATCATCAACAAAGCCATAGCCAGCAAGCGTAGCCATGTAGGTGGGCAAACGTCCTTTTGTTTGCCCACCATTTCTCGTTCCAAAATTCTATTTTGGAATGTCTTCCCAGACGCTCCGCGTCGAATTGGTGAATTGGATTGTAGAATAAAACCCACCTTTTTTGACTGTGGAGATATTTTATGCAGCCTATATTTGCAGATTATGTTGCCAGCATTGCCGATTTTAAGCAAAATGCTGATAGCGTTTTAGAACAAGCTCAAATTGAGAGAAATTTTTGACTTTCCAGATAAATAATAGAGTTTAACAATTTATGACACATAGAGGTAGAATACAAGCTCAAGGCGGTGGTATAGAAGAGTCGGTTTCTTGGTGTCAAAATGAAACACCGCCGACAAAAACAGAAGGGCTTGAAATGATTAACCTTCTTGAAAACCGTTTAAATCCCAGTGAGGTCAAAATCAGAGCAAAAGCATTTGAGAAAGCGAGAGTATTTATTAAGAAGGCAGCTGATAATGGTGGAGTTGATGCACAAGTCTCAAAATCTTTTCGAGTTAAAGCGACAAAAGACATAAGAATTGATATTGAAGTGATAACGGGCAGGGCATTTATCTAATGGTACATTATTTATTTGAAAATTTTTTAGAAGAACAGAATGTTTACATTCGTAACGTTGACTATTGGCAAAAAACGGTGAAAGCAATTGTTGATTCTAAACAACATAAGCCCTTTTCCGAATATTTGAATACCGATTTTGCCAACGGTACGGCATTTTTCGATGGTAATCCTATTTTTCAAGCCGTCTTTGAGAAAGAAAACAAAGCCATCAGAATAATACAAGAAGAATCTGAGAGCCATGAGGTAGAAATTTCAGCTTGGTTAAATACAATTGAAATAAAAGATGAAACCATAACCGAATTAGTGATTGCCCTGGAACTTTCAAAGGAATCTCAAGAAATAGCTGAAGATTTGATAAAAGCTTGGATAGTCAGAAATGTCAGCACGATTGAAATGCAATCCTTGATAGATCACTTGGATAAAAAGATTGCTCAAGATACTGATACCCCAAAAATAAAAATGATTTTACAAGAAGCCTTATCTATGAATTCTTATGAAAAGGCAATAATAGCCCATTATTTAATTTCAAGCATAGATAAAGAGGTTGATCAAGAATGGTTAAAACTCGCTGAGACCAAATTAGAAAGCGATAAGGTTAATCATATCGGAACGCATTATAAAGAACAGCACGTTGGTTAGCCATGTAGGGTGGGCAACATCTTTTCGTTGCCCACCATTTGGTTGTTATAACTCGTAAGCCGCATCTGTCTGATTAATAAATGGTAATTCGTAGGGTGCGCGATAGCGTCATGCACCTTAACAGACGCAATTTAACCAACGTTTTTTATGGGTCAATTTGGTGTATGACGCTTCGCTTATACACCCGACGAAGGAGCGAAACCCATCATTTCGTTCTCTTTCTATTGACTTTCCTCGCTGCTGAACTCGTAAGCAAGCGTAGGGTGGGTGCGCCAAGCAAGCTAAATGTTGAATTGTAGCAAGCGTAGGAGCGAAGCGGAAACCCACCATTTCTCAATTAATATAAAATGGTTGCGGTGGTTTTAGTAGGGTAGGGTGGGTTTCGCGAAAGCGAAACCCACCTTTTCTTTCTAATGAATGGTGGGTTTCGTACCTCTATCGGGTTCCCTACACTGGCTTTTTTAATTGAATTTCAGGATATAAATAATAATGATTCAAACCTATTATATTGAGACAAGTATTCCAAGTTATTATTATGAAACACGTACCGATACTCGAATCAAAGCCATGCAAGAATGGACAAAACAATGGTGGGATTTACCCAAGCAAGATTGTTTTATACGAATTGGTTTTCCGGTAATCGCGGAACTATTAGAGGCTCCTTATCCAAAAAATAAAAATTGTTTAGAACTGCTAGAGAATATACCAGTATTAGAGTATACTGAAGAAATTGATGAAATTGTTACCACTTATATTAAACATAAAATTATGCATAATGAAGCGATGGGAGATGCGGTACATCTTGCTTTTGCTTCATATTACAAGTGCGATTTTTTGGTGACCTGGAATTCTAAGCATATTGCCAATGCAAACAAATTTGACCATATAGCTAGAATCAATGGTTTATTAGGATTATTTAATCCTAAATTGGTTACACCATTTCAATTGCTATACAAAGAGTGACAATAAGGAGAATAATGATGAATAAAGATATTGAAGGTATTGATTGGCTAAGAGAAATCAGAAAAAAAATGGCTGATAAGTATCATAATGATCCAAAAATAATGGGTGATTATTATAGACGTATTCAAAAACAGTATCAACATAGAATCATTTCTGGTTCGTCGGCACATATTCGTTGAATTGTCTGGCTTTGAAAGTGCCCTGCACAGCTACATGCGATCCAGCCAGGCAGCACTTTTAGCCAAGATTAATGAAAAGGGTGATTATAATGATGAGATCGCCAATAGCCTAAAAGCGGCTTTGGAAGATTTTAAGACGAATCATAGTTATTAGTAAAGTAGTAAAGTAGGGTGGGTAGAGCGAAAGCGAAACCCACCTTTTCTAATAATGAATTGTGGGTTTCGTACCTCTACCCACCCTACGCTGGCTCAACTGTGCCTATCAAAAATTTTAAAAAATGTTAGCCGAGATGTTATAATAGCAAAAGTAATGGAAATATTAATTTTACAGTAATGGTATTTCATAACATACAACCTCATTCTTTGGTGGCTGATTAAGGAAAAATTCCATTTTGATAGCCAAGGTCCACGAAAGAAGAAATGTGGTATGTCCCCTTTTTTAATATCGACGAGGTAATTATGGCATTTACAGCAATCCACAAAAAATCAGATACTAAAATAAACATACTTAAATACGGAAAAAACCCAAAAGCCGATTTATTTGAAAGATTTAAAGATAGTTTTGAGTTTGTTTGTGGTTATTGCGGAGGAAAAATGCACATTCGTGAACCACATGTATATCGCCCTCATTTTGCACACATGCCTAGTACGAAAGAATGTAGTATGTACGAAGAATGGCATGTAGATAAAAGACACTATGAAAGTAGGGAACACGCAGAGGCTGTTGAGAAAGTTATAAAAACACTAAAATCACAACATAAAAGTTATTATGCGAATGCTGATATAGATGTGGAATATTCAATTCCAATGGATTATCGCCCTAAAGGGCGTGTGGCTGATATATTTGTTAAACTTTACACAGGCGATACGATTATTCATGAAGTTCAGTTAGCTCGAATAACGCAGAACGAAATCCAGCAGAGAACAAAAGATTATGAGCAAGCAGAAGTTTCACAAGTCATCTGGTGGCTCGGAGAAAACGCGGCAACCGAAGAAATCAAATCTTACTTTTACGATACGACAGGATGCTGTAACACACTCCATTTTACTAAAGGTTATAAAGAAGACTATTCGATGCAATTTGACGAGTGAATATATTGAGTTGGAAGTATTTGAGCATCTTCAAAAAAAGCCTTTATTAACAAATCAGAACTTCCAACTTTTTACTGTAAAATCAATACAAAATACTCTGCAATTAAATATAATTGCAAGAAAATATGTTGTTCCAATAAATATAACCGCAAAAAAATATGTTGTTTCAGATGAAGCTAGAGATTATATCAGAAACTGGAATAAATTTTGTAAACCACAATTGAGTGACAAAATTCTTTGCCCAAAATATTCCGATTTTTCCAAACTAGACTATGAAGTCTAAACTATAACTCGTAAGCCGCATCTGTCTGATTAATAAATGGTAATTCGTCGGGTGCATAAGCGATAGCGTCATGCACCTTAACAGACGCAATTTAACCAACGTTTTTTATGGGTCAATTTGGTGTATGACGCTTCGCTTATACACCCGACGAAGGAGCGAAATCCATCATTTCCTCGTTCCCAAATTCTATTTGGGAATGCCTTCCACGACGCTCCGCGTAGAATTGTAGGGTGGGTAGATGCGCTCTTTAACGAATTAGGGTATCGACTCCGAAGGAGTCTATGCCAAAATAACGACATAAGGATTATGATCCATGCTTCGTTATCAGCAACTACTCATCGCCGCCAACACTTGTTTCATTATGAAATGGCACGGCATTTATTGAATCACGCCATTGCTAAAACGCGGCAAAATTATCCTTTTTCCTCGTTCCCAAATTCTATTTGGGAATGCCCTCCCAGACAGACGTTCTGCGTCGAATTGTAGAATTATATTATAGAGTACTTTTTTAACGGTGGAGATATTTTATGCAGCCTATATTTGCAGATTATGTTGCCAGCATTGCCGATTTTAAGCAAAATGCTGATAGCGTTTTAGAACAAGCTCAAACCGCTCGCGTGGTTATTCTCATTCATAACCAACCTTCTAGTTACCTTATCCCAGCGACGGAATATGAGGCATTGTTAGAACGTTTAGAAGATGATGAATTGGGTTTATTAGTCAAGGAAAGAATGGCAGAAAAAGCACAAGCGATTGAGGTATCTATTAATGACTTATAACCTTAAATTTCTGCCGAGTGCTTTAAAAGAATGGGAAAATTTGAATAACAATATTAAACCCTTATTCAAAAAAAAGTTACAAGAACGCCTAGAAAACCCCAATGTTCCCGCTAGTCGCTTACGTGGTTTTGAAAATCATTATAAAATTAAACTGAAAAAAGCGGGTTTTCGTTTAGTTTACGAAGTTTTAGATGATGAAAAAAGTCTATTGGTAATAGCGGTGGGAAAAAGGGAAGATAATCTTGTTTATAGAAAAGCACAGGAACGTTCAAAATAGCCATCCATGTAGCAAGCGTAGGGTGGGTAGTAAAGTAGGGTGGGTAGAAGTGAAACGGAAACCCACCATTCATTAGCGAGCGTAGGGTGGGTAGCCTGGTAGGGTGGGCAACATCTTTCCTCGTTCCCAAATTCTATTTGGGAATGGTGCGCCCATGAAGGCGTTTTATCAGCATGGTGAAAGTCCATGTCAAAGTATATCATAAACTTTGTAGTCGAAAGTAACTGCGTCATAGCGATATGAGGTGGAGAGCAACTGGAGACGAAATTTCAGTCCGTCGGTTAACGAACTCGATTCGGCTGAATACAGTGACGAGCTTGCCGTTCCTTGGCGAAGTCTGAAACTCATCAATTACGCTACTTATGATGGTTAAAGCGATAATTGGACTGTATAAAGTACCCTATCTAATTTCCTTAATTCCGCCCTCGCTTTAGTCTCATTTAATTGAGACGCAATATGACCTAAATTATGGATGGGTATCTTATCCCAACGAATTGTTGCCCAATCCAATAATGCTTGTTTAACCGATTGTGGATTATTTTGTTCACAAGCCTGTTTTAACACTTTACGTGCCATTCTTAGATTTTGAAGTTGGGTTGAGTCAATCGGCGAAGTGGAAACAGAACTTGGTTTACGTTGTCTCCACCACGCGATTAATGTTATTATCCAAACCACTCCTAAACCAATTTTGTGGAAAACGATGTGATATATTTTTATTATCTTATTGGAAAAACAGTGTGCCGTTGCACCAAAGTTGCCCACCCTACCTGGCTACCTGACTCATTTCGCGTTTATGTGTCCATATTTTCTAAAAAGGTCTCTAAAATGTGATCAAGTGCATTTAATCCTTGTAATAATAAGGAAATATTATCATACTCATGTTTTGGACTTCTCTGGTATTGAGTTCCAAACATTGATAAATGAGCCATTTCTCCCCGTGTTTTGCCAAAAGTATCCATATTGGTTAACCACAAGATATCTAAATCATTTGCCTCAACACCAATTGGAAGCAAAAGATGTAATAAATTTTCCTCTTTGATACCATGATTATTATTTAAAACCTCATGAAATGCTCTCGTAGCTATATTAATCCGTTCGGTTAGGCTTAGTTTTTTATCCCATTCTTTTTGCTGGGCCGCTTTGGCGGGTTTTAAAGAAGGCGCTGGTTTTTCCATTTCCCGCCCAGAAAATGCCAAAATAGCTAAAAGAGGTTTGCTCACTTTCTGGTCATTTTTCCAGATTTTATTGGCTTGATGTACTACTTCTTTAACACGATCTTCAAGAAAAGATTCTATTTCAGCGTGAGCTAAAACAAGGTAAGCTCTTACCCGAGTGTATGTTTCTTCTTCTGGAGATATTGCGGAACCATCCAGTTTGTCTAGCAATAGGTGCCTACGAAGTAAGCCAAGTGCTTTGCCTAACTGTTGATATCTTTCTGACGAATCCATCTTACCTCCAAAATCCGTTAAACCTGATTTTTCCATCAGAGAGTTTGGGAATAGAAAAATTGAGTCCCAAAACTTCCCGCAAAACTTCCCCCCATATCATCAAGCGATCACTTGTTGCACTGAGACTATTTGTCGTTTTCTCAATCGCATTCTTAAATTTTTGATTTTCTTCACATACCTGTTGAAATTGGGTGACGATATCGGCTTTTTTTTCTAATGCCGTTTGACGAATTTGTTCATCCGAGAAGTAAAAAGCAAGAATATCAATAATCGCTTTGTTCAAACGCTTTTCATATTGATTGCCAATCCATTTATGCCCAACTTCGTTTTTTCCAAAAATAGTCATGCCCGCTTGTATTGCCTCTTCAAAGGCTTCAACTTGAGAGCTTACCTTTTGCCCATAACTGTCCCACGCTTTGTTAAGAGTATCACAAGTATTATCAAGAAGATGTTTTAAATCGCCAGCATATCCATCAATAAAAAACGCAAAAGCAAAATATCGAATAAGCAGTTCAACATCACGCATCCTGAAATCGGGTTCATCAATTTTGAGCAAAGTTTTTAGAGAAGCACTATTACTAGCGGCATCATCAATATAATCCAAAAAGGGCCCCGGAAATAAAGCTTGACGGAGTTCCTGTGGAGAGAGAGAAAGACTACCATTATTGAGGCGTACAAACATCAAATGTAAAAAATCAATTTCGCCCCAATTTCTTATCACCATACAACGAATGGGCTGATTAAGAAAACGTTTCAGCGTTCCTTCTAGCTCAAAATCGGCTTTTATCTCATCATAAGTGAACCCCTCCAGATCAGTTCTGACTTCTAGGCTTGAAAGCTTGAAGTTATTATATTTATTATCCGGTGCTAAACCGATAAATTGTAACAGAGACAGGGTTCGTTGTTTACCATCTAGGACAAAATACTGCCCCCTTTCCTTCTCAGCCAACACGATTTGTGGCACCGGCAAACCAATAAAGAGCGATTCAATGTAATGACTTTTGCGTATTTTCCGCCAAGCATCTCGACGCTGAAATTTAGGATTGATAATAATATTACCGCGTTGCAACTGAGTAATAATGGTTTCCACAGTCCAATCCAACGGGTAAACCATTGTTTGAGCAACTGTTTCAAGCTTAACCTCAACGCCTGCAGTTTCTTCATCTTGTTCCTGAAATTCGGTAGAATCATCTATCATGTTAATATTTCCTTATGGCTATGAAAAAATGGTATTGAATAATAGGTGAATAATAGGTAAATAGGTCAGCCCCCTATTATTGTATGACCTAAATTATGGATAGGTATCTTATCCCAACGAATTGTTGCCCAATCCAATAATGCTTGTTTAACCGATTGTGGATTATTTTGTTCACAAGCCTGTTTTAACACTTTACGTGCCATTCTTAGATTTTGAAGTTGGGTTGAGTCAATCGGCGAAGTGGAAACAGAACTTGGTTTACGTTGTCTCCACCACGCGATTAATGTTATTATCCAAACCACTCCTAAACCAATTTTGTGGAAAACGAGGCGAGATATTTTATTGGAAAAACAGTGTGCCGTTGCACCAAAAAGACGGTGCAACGGTTTACCTGGCTGGCGCTGTGGGAAGCAGAAAAGAAAACCCCTAAAGGTGTGAATGGTTGTTGGTTGGGTGGGGGGGGAATAAAAAACGTAGTCTGTCCCCGATTTACCTTTACTATCTGATGTTACGCATTATGTTTCCAAGATGTTTAAGAAATCCGATTTTTTCAAAAATCGGATTTCTAAGCGGCGAAACGAGGTTTGAGCGACTTTTTCAAAGGATTTCTAAGCTCGAATAGAATCGCTTTGCGTCACATCAGTTACTATTTACCTTTAAGAAAAAAGTTGTGGTTCAGCATCGGTTGGATTCTGGTCAATCCAACCGATGCTGGCTTAACCCGCACATATCGGCCCAATTTCAAAGCCAGTTTCCAATTAATATAAAGGAGGCCCAAAAATAGGGATGATCACAGACTGGACATTTAATGCTTGCCTTATTTATTATCTCCACCTGAGCTTGTTGTAGTGCTTGTGCTTTGGGTAATCCCTGACTTATCTTTTCGTAAAAGAGGGGCATGAATTGAGTGGCAAACCATGAATTGACTTTCCAGAGGGTAGCAACAGCACTTTGTGCGCCAGCACGGAGTGCAATACCACCTAATCCCAATGCAGCACGATCATCACCTAATGCCGTCTCACAGGCACTGAGTGTTATCAGGTTAAGAGAAGATGCGTGGGTACGATTGAGTAATAATAAATCTTCAAAATGATCTAAAGATAAATCTGGCTTATTACCAGCCACCAATATAAAGCTATTTTTTATGTCAGCCTCAACAACGACATGAGAAGAAATATGCACATTAGAATAGGCTGTTTGGGTTAATTCAGTCTTTAAATGACTACCCGTAAACTTGTCATTCAGGAGTTCTACTGGTTTACCATAAGTTTGCCGAATACTTGCTTTAATCTTGCTAATTTCTTCCGTGGTATCTAACGCATTCAATTCATGCCCTTGTATCCAGATTGTTTCTGGTAAATCTAAACCAACCAGTAATATGGAGCGACGTTTTTGCTGGGGATTAACCGTTATTTCCCTTAATGTCAAGCCCGGTACAATGGCGATGGCATATTGAGTGATAAGGTAATTGTCACCATCGTGAAGTGCCCCCAAGGGTATGGTGCGTAATTTGCCGTCTGGAACAAAAACTAAAGTGTTAATCTCTTTCAGGTGGTTTGTTTGCGTGTCTTTATCCTCTTTAAAAGGGCGAATTAACCAGTCATATAGCTTTGTAGCGTAAAGGAGAAAATCGTCACTTTCATAGTTATTCCTTTGTGTTAATTCGTATAGAAACTGTTCGACTGTTTTGTTTAAATTAAAATCAGGATGATTAGTGCTATTAACCGTTTTTCGTATTATTTTATCCTGTCTATGCAGTAAAAGTTCTAATCTGTCGTCAAAGATAATCGGATAAAGTACGGCGGTATCTGTTCCTAGTTTAACCTGGGTTAGTTCTTCCTGATCTTTAATCACGCAGTCTTCCTGAAAATAATCAAATAATTCAGCGGCTTTCAACTTTTCCAGGGTATCTTGTACTTCTCTAAGGCAAGGGTATTGATGTTGAAAATGACAAATCCCTTTCTGTTTTTTCAAGGGCAAGGTGGATTGTTCTAATAACACATCAATAAATTCAAGAAAAAGTGTGCCAACTTGTTCACGGAATGAGGAACCATAGATTCTATAAATTTTGGCGAGATCATAACGAACAGACTGTGCCCATAAAGCATTAACAGCTTGTCTATAAGCAAAAATGGCTTCAGCATTTTTGTTCTGATTTTTGAGTATTTTGCCAATTTGCCAATACCAATAATAAGAAAGTATGTCAGCATCTTTGCTCTCATCGGCTAAAAAAATGGCTCGACGTGTTGCTTTTAAAGCGTTGTCACAATGCTTATTCTCAAAACAACCTTTTTCATCAAAGTATAATTGACCTATGTAGCCTAATGCTTGAGATTCTCCCCAAGTATCGTCATATTTTTGAGATAAGTCCAGTGCCTCTTTAAATACATTAAAAGCTTTTAGCCTGAGTTCAAAGGAGTTAGCGGAAGGATAATTGTGATAAGTTAGGCGAATTAGCCGTCCTAACCGTAATAGGATACGAATTTTTTGTTTATCTGGCTGAATGTCGTGAATCTGTTCTAATAGAGATAACAAAGATTTTTTAACCTGAGTCAATTCAAGTGTTGGCTCTTTTAGGGCAGTTTGTACCCAGTTAATTTTTGCTTTGACAGCCAGTTTGTGATTTCCAGCTTGGATCGCTAAATAAATACTTTTTTGGTAATAATCAAGGGCGTTATTTTTTTGCCGATTTTGAGAAGCGCAAATCTTTGTAAAATGCGGTTTGCGTTGTTCGTTGGACTTTTTGTTGTCACTCTGATAAGTCGCACAAAGATTCCCTAAATTATTGAGAGCCACAGCCCTTAAATATTCATGGTTTTCTATTTCTACTCCCCGTTTTTCTAATTCTGTCACACTTTTGTCTAGGAGAATCGCCGCTTTATCCGTTTCTCCGATCATAAAACAAGCATAACCTAAGCTTCCCCAAGTCATTGCTCGGTGTGCTGGATCAGAAGTCTTTTTTAATGCTTGATGTAGGGCTTCTATCGCATTGTGGTAACGATCTAAAAATTGATATTTTTCCGCTTTTTGGAACCACTTTTGCCAAACCACTTCATCGGTATTTATAACCGTTTGGTTATCAAGATCACAAACGGAGCGGCTTTCCACCGCTAACAGGATACGGTTAGCCGAAAAGAAACTTAAAAAGCCAATAAGAAGTAAGATAATTTGGTTGTTCTGAAAAAGTCGTGCCATGTTTAATTACCTAAGAAACTCCCAAAAAAATAACTATGAACCTATCCCACTATTCAAAAATGCGGAACTATGAATTAAGAAATCCGATTTTTTGAAAAAATCGGATTTCTAAGCTCAAAAATGAATAGTGGGATAGGTTCATCCTAAACGCCTTCAAGCAGTTTTTTGAAAAAACTGGGTTTTTATTTGGGATAATTTTTGGAAGTCCATAAATGACAGCCAAATAGTGGCTTTGTGAGTGAAAGTGAAATGGGTTCAAAAGGATCGATGCTTGCCAAAGTGTCTTCAGTTTCTTGAGTCGAACTGTTGTTATCAGATAAGTATAGACTTGCCCAGGTCGTCTCCAATAATTTAGAAACGGCGGCTTTACGAAAGCCTTCTTTGAGAATGAGTTCATTGTATAGTTTGCTGGGCGTACAACCTTTATCAAGTTGAGGTGTAGAAAACTGAGTCGGTAGGGCAAAAAGTCCCGCTGTAATATCAATCTCCGGAGTATTAATTTGAACTTCGCCATCGATGCCGAGTTCTGATGAAGCATTAATAGCTCTTCTGAGAGGAGATTCAAAAATCCCCTGAGTCGTATTGTTATAAATGCCAGTGGTTGTGATGTCGATATTGCCGCCTCTGCCTTCATAAGCCCGTGCAATAATCTCACTGTCATCAAGCACAATGAATTCAGGGGCAAGAGTAATATTGCCGCCATCACCTTTTTCAGCAAAAACACTGGTGGTAATTCCACTGTGGGTTAAGTAAAGATAACCGGGGGAAGTGATATATATATTACCTCCATTTGCCCGTTTTGCTTGCGCTGTGATAATAGAATTTTGTTGTAATTGAATGGTATTGTTAGTATTAATAATAATGTTACCTGCATTACCTGCATAGTTAGCTTCACTTTTTGAACTTGAAGTCACCCTACTACGATTGCCTCCACTATTTTCACCAGAAAGGAAAATATTTTCAGTTACATGAAGGTTTATATCGCCTCCTTGACCTGAACCTGATGTGGATGTATTTATACCTGCACCATCAGCAAGAGATAATTGTCTAGATTCTAATTCAATTGTACCACCTTTTCCAGTATTTTCAGTATTACCAACTGTAGAAGCTGTAATTTCACTGGGCCAATTTGTTCGACTTTCACCAAAAAGATTGATAGAACTTGCTACTTGAATTTTTATATCACCTCCTTTACCTTCTCCCCTAGTCGAAGATTGTATCATAGCACCATTTTGTATTTTTAATTGGTTTGCTTCCAGTAAAATAGTACCTGCATTTCCTGCATTACCAGTGGTTTTCATTGAACTTGTAAAAACACCGCTTGGATATCCAGCATCGCCTTCGTCAGAAAAAATAGCACTTTCTATTACTTTGATATGTATATTTCCTCCCTGACCTGGTCCCCAAGTAGTTGTAGCTATTTGCCCACCATCGGCAACTTGTAATTGTTTGGTTGCTAATTCAATTGAGCCACTATTTCCCGCATTTTCAAATTCGCCTTCAGCGGCAGCATTAATCAAACTACCTGAACCTCTACTATTATTTCCAAAAAGATTAACAAAATCAATTACTTGAATTTTTATATCACCACCTTGCCCCCCACCCCAATTGGCAGCCTGTATCACTGCACCATTTTCTAGGCTTAACTGTCCTGCTTCTAACATAATATTACCGGCACTACCTGCATTGTCAATCTCTTGATATGAGTTAGAAAGAATACCGCTAGGATAACCAGCACTGCTTTCACCTGACAAAATTATGTCATCTAACACATTGATGGACATACTACCTCCATTGCCAGTTCCGAAAGACCCCGTTGTTATCTGAGCACCATTAATGTATAATTGTCGTGCAGATAATTCAATCGAACCGGCATTTCCTGCATTAGCAATTTGACTTTCGGAATTTGTAAAAATGCCACTAGGAAAATATCTACTGTTTTCAAAACCGGGTCTACCTTCGCCGGAAATTTCTACTGTACCCACTGCGTTTATCTTTATATTACCTCCTAATCCAGAGCTAAAGGTACTACTAGATAATTGTCCACCATGAGTTAGCTTTAGTTCTTCTCCCTGAAAATCTATCCCGATTGCATCTTGATTACCAAATGTGTTTGCTCCAACAACACCGTTATGTAATTTAAACCGGCCAGCATGAATGTAAATAGCACCACCACCGTCACCATTCGTATTTATGTTTGTGTTGTTAGCTGTTATTTGTCCACGTTCTTTTGCATTCAGAGTTAATTCAGATTCGGTAAGCACAACTTCACCATGAGAGGCAACACTCGCGAGATTGATTCGCCCAAACTCAGCAAAAAGTACGGAGTTAAATGTTGCGGTGCTATCAGTTTCACTATAGATAGGCAGTTCACCATCCATCTGTAAATCGCCACCAATAAGCGACAAAGTTTTACCCTTAGAAACAGATAGTTCTATATTTTGGACAGTAATAGCAGTCGGTGAATCAGTTAAAAAACCAAACGCCGCAACAGGCGCAACTGTCAGTAAGCTATTATTTGGATAACGCGCATTAAACTCCCCACCATCACTAAAACGCAATGTATCCGCAGTGCTGGCATGAAAACTCCCTTGTACATCTAAACTCGCACCTTCACCAAACATAATTCCATAAGGGTTAAGAAAATACATATCGGCATTGGGAATCGTTGAACGAATTAGCCCATTAATGCGCGACGGATTGCCGCCCGTTACCCGACTGAAGATATTTTGGACACTATTAGGTCCTGAAAAAGTGGCACTTTCACCGGTATTCAGATTGAAATCCCTAAAACTCTGGAATAGATTACCACCATGTTGTTGACCAAGTTCAGCACCAATTTTATAATCGGGACCCTTTAAAGCACCTTTAAAACCCAAAGTGCCGTCAAGTACCACTTCGGCATAAACCGTCGCTATACTGCTCATAAGCATTACAGAGGCGAAAAATTTACTGAGTCGTTTTAGTTTTATCATCTTTAAATCCCAAGGTTGCACTATTAAATATCTCAGGTGGAAGTTTTTTGTTATAACGCGCTAAAATGCCAGCCAGTGCTTCAGTTTGTGAAGGCTGCCATTGAAAAGTTAATCGCCTGATATGACCTTCTTGTTTGGGAAAAGTGACTTTAAGATTTATTGCCAGTAGTTCTTTATAGAACTTCACAGCTTCTTCATGAGGGCTGGTAACACTTATGTCGTTGTAAATAAAATCGGACGATTTTTCAATCTCCCCTAAAGGCGGTTCAGTTGGTTGTCCATTATTAGAAATAATGCGAGGTACATAATAAATAGATAATGGAATACCAATAGCTAATACAATTGTTACAGCATAGGCAAGCTGTTGCCATATCAGTGGTGGCTTTTTTATTGGCTCTTTTCGCGGCAAGCGCAGCGGAGGTAATTCTTCTTGTTCCTTTTGTTCCTTCCACTCTAACAAAACATCACGACAAGCTTTCGCTTTTTTAGCAATTTTTGGATCAGCACCAGGTACTATTCTACCACGAAGTATGTTGGTAAAATCTTCATGTTCTTTCTCTAACATAATATAATCTCC
>JAOZSV010000399.1 GCA_029939505.1 Thiotrichaceae bacterium
GTACAACGCTTTAGCTTTGTATTTTGGAGTACATTCGAGGTTTGAGTTTTTTGAAAAAAAACTCAAGTCGAGGCTAAAGTTTTTTCTTTAAAAAAACTTTAGCCTCGACTCGAATGCTTTAGCTTTGTCAATCCGTCCAAAAAACGCCCAAAGCTGAAGCGTTGGACTCCATCTTTAACTCTTAATTCGCATTAGGAATGAGAATTGAATAATATACGAAACTAAACCTGACAGGTTTTAAAAACCGGTCAGGTTTGGCTTGTCAGTTTCGGATGTGATTAAATCTTCATTCCTTATGAGTTTCAACGCTTTAGCTTTGGGAATACAAACGAGAGGTTATTTTTATGAAAACATTTTATAGCAGTTTACTCATCATAACAGCGTGCTTTACTTTTAATGCTTATGCAGATGAAGATTCATCTGACCAAACAAATTCCTCTGAAGAAAATAATCCATGCTATATCAACGGATATTCTCAGGGAATGGAAGAGGGTATGGCTGAAGGTAGGAAATTCTGCGAAAACAATCCTAATTCATGTGGCATCAGTCGTTTCACCAATATTGACGATGAACTGATTCAAGAAATTGAGGAAAAAATTAAAGCAGAATGTCTAGAGAATCCAGCCAGTTGTGGGATAAAAACGGCTGAACAGATTCAAAAAGAAATTGAGGAGAAAATTAAAGCAGAATGTCTGCACAATCCAGCCAGTTGTGGGATAAACATAGACAATTCTGATGGCTCCACTGAAGAAGGTATCGCAAAATGCCAAAATGATCCTCAATCTTGTGGAATACCAGTTGAGCAAGACGGTACTTGTTCTACAACTTTACAACAGGGCATTCAACAGGGCATTCAACAATGCAAAGATGATCCCGCATACTGCGAAATTATTATTGAAAATGGTTATTTTTCAATGAGTGATGGTAAATTATTTTTACCAAGGGTTGATGTACCTACAGCACTTAACGGTACTCTGACTACTTTAAAAGTTGAAATGCAAATGATACCTGGGCGTGATCCGCTATCATTTTCAATTAGTGATTATGCCCAAATTGATAACTGATATAAGGAATCAAAAAAATGTTTGACGACAATATACTCTCCCCCACAATATTAGCTGAAAAACGCCGTGACATGAGAAGTCGTGATGGCATTAATTGGTTAATAGACTTACTTATTGAGGAAATACCCAATTATGTCAGTGAATTGCAAAAAGGGATTACAACTGCCAATAGTGAAACACTGATTTTAGCAGCCCATAAATTTAAAGGAAGTTGTTCCAATGTGGGGGCAATTAGTATGATGAGTTTTTGTAAACAATTGGAAGAACTTGGGCGTGCGGGTCAGATGGAAAAAGCGGCTCTTATAATGAAGAATGATTTAGCTCAAGAAGTCGAAAGCTTAGTAAAAGCATTGGAACAAGAAAAACAACAGGATTAAATTAAAAGTCAAATAAATATGACATCTCATACGATATTGGTTGTTGACGACAGTCGGCTATCTAGGAAATTGGTATGTGCCATTATCAAACATGCTAATCAGTTTGCCGAAATTATTGAAGCCGGTGATGCTAAAGAAGCTCTCCTCAAAACGGAAGCGCAACAAATTACTATTGCAATTCTTGATCTGAATATGCCTGGAATGGATGGATTAGTATTAGCAAAAAAATTGTTGGAGCGTTTTCAGAATGTAAAAATTGGCTTATTAACAGCCAACATTCAAGATATGGTGCGCCAAAAAGCGAAGGCACTTGGTATTACTTTTATTCCAAAACCTATCACTGAAGAAAAGGTTTTAGGTTTTATTTATGATTAGGTTTAACTACTCCGCTTTGAAATCAATTTCACATCACCCCTCATTCTCAAGTTCCAGCTTGGGAACGCATTCAAGGCTAACCGCTGAGTCGTTATTTTTTTCGTATCTTATCAAAATTTAGAGGTATTGTTGCTCTTTTTGGAGTACAACGCTTTAGCTTTGGGCTGCTTTTTTTGGAGTACAACGCATTAACTGATGTTACGCAAAGCGATTCTATTCGAGCTAAGTAGGTCGGGTTAGATGGCGCTGCAAAGTAACCCGACACAGGCAGGGTGATTTATTAGGTAAATGTTGGGTTACGTTATCACGCGACGCTTGATAAGCTAACCCGACCTACCATACTGATGTTACGCACTATGTTTCCAAGATGTTTAAGCCATTTTTTCAAAGGATTTCTAAAAATTCTCAAATTCTGATTCATAAGTATGGAACATTTTTTCAGCTTTTATTATTAATATTAAAAGTAAAATCAATAACTTACAAATGACTTTTCCCTAGAAAATTGTTAATAAAAGATTTATTGCCATGAATAAAAAAAGTCTGTATAATAAATGCTTTTTTCCAATGTTTCAACTGATTTAACTGATGTTACGCAAAGCTATTCTATTCGATCTTAGAAATCCGATTTTTTTTTCAGAAATCGGATTTCTTAAACATCGTTTCGCCGCTTAGAAATCCGAT
>JAOZSV010000208.1 GCA_029939505.1 Thiotrichaceae bacterium
TATAACCCGCTTCTTCAAGCCATTGACAAATACTGCGCCAATTTTCTACCCTTTCTTGCTCTCGGTTGACGATTGTTTTAACGTACTTATACAACTTATTACACAAATTAACTTCAAGCCCTCTCACCTCTCGGTGGAGTATTCCTGCAATATCAGCAGGACTATGCCCACATAATAAGCCACGCAAATGAAGTTTTTCAATTCGCGTGAGATTTTTTCCTTTAACGGCAGTCAAGTCATTATACAAACGCTCTAAATCCCAATCATTTTCAGCCTGAATAAATTGTTCTTCGGTATGTGCTGTCACTATTGTGAATCCTTATAAAAAATTGTAATGCAAACTAACGTACAAAATAATGTATATTAGTTTCCTTAACTGAAATTTTCATGTAGAATGCTTATCCAAGATTGGAATCACATCAATTGATATGAATTATAACATAGTATAGTATGTTATAATTCATTAAACACAACTGAATTTTATAACAGACAAAATAGAAAATTGATGAACATCCCAATTGGCTCTGTAATTCAAAGGCGTCTAGACGGAATTGAAGGCGTGTTGTACAAACACCTCGGTATTTACATCGGTGATGAAAAAGTTATTCATTTTTATGGTGAAGGGAAAAAAGACAAGAAAGCAAGGGTGACTGAAACAATACTGTCTGGACGGTCTGGTTTTGCAGCAGATGAAAAAGAAATAAGTATTAAGAAAAAACCAAAAAATGCAAATCATGCTAAAGCAGTTTGTGATGAGGCAAAATCAATTTGCAGTGATCCGAAAAATAAATATAACGGCAAATATAATGCAATTTCTAAAAATTGCGAGGATTTTGTAAAACATTGTTACCAAGTGGAATACTAGAGGATACATAAGATGAGCAAGGAAAGTTATGAGTCGCCGACTCAAGTAGCTAAAACTGTTATGGGCATTGTAACCGCCGCAGTAGTAATAGGAGGAAGAGCTTATAGTCGCCGTGATAAAGGTAGTAAGGAAAATAAGGAGAATCCTAAAACTGCTGATGAAAAAAGTCGTGCGGAAGAGCAAGCTGAAGCGTAGGCTGGGTAGAATGATTGCGGTGGGTTTAGTCAGGGCGTTGCACAGTTTTTTGGATGCACAGGCAAAAATAAAATCTCAAAACGGCTCTTCCCAAAATCAACTTAAAGCCTCATAAACGAGTTTAGAAATCCGATTTTTTGAAAAAATCGGATTTCTTGATTCGCCAAAGTCACAAACCTTAAACCTGACAGGTTTTGAAAACCTGTCAGGTTTTTTTTGCCCTTAATTTCTACTTTAAAATATTTTGTTCTGTTTCCTGTTTCAAAAAACTTTTACCTGAACTGTTTATATACTTTGCCATTTTGTTATAATGAACTAGTGGGCAGGAAAAAAAGAACTTTGCGAACCATACTTACATTTAATGGCAGTATCCTTTGCTATTTTTACTGGAGATTAAATGGAAATACAACAAGACTTAGCTATTCGTGGTGAGAGTGTTGAACGAATTTACAATTACTATTTGCAGAAAAGTTTCTTAGTTAATCGGAGATATCAACGCAAACTTGTTTGGTCTATCGAAGAAAAACAAGCCTTTATTGATTCGATTCAACAAGGTTTTCCTATTCCTCTTATTTTGGTAGCAGAAGTAATATATAGGAAAAAATCACAATTTGAAATTATTGATGGTATGCAGCGTTTAAACGCAATAGTTTCCTTTATTGAAGGAGAGTTTGTTCTGAATGGTAGATATTTTGATCTGACAACAATGGCACTGAGTAAGCTTGAGTTAGATAAAAAAAATCTCGTTCAAAAAAAACCCGTTTTGGATCGAGAAATATGTACTAAAATTGCTACTTATACCTTTCCATTATCTATTTACAAAGCCGAAAATGGAGAAAAAGTTAATGAAGAAAGGATTGATGACATTTTTCGACGCATCAATTCTAATGGACGACATTTGTCTGATCAAGAACTTCGACAGGCAGGAGTAACCGGATTATTTCCACAACTTGTTAGACAACTTGCGGCTAAAATTCGTGGTGATACTTCGCATTCAGAAAAGTTGCTTTTAAATGCAATGAAAGAAATTAGTATTTCTAATAAGGGATTACCCTATGGAATTAATATGTTTAATATTTTCTGGGTATCCAAGAATGTCATCACGTATGGAAATATTCGAGAATCAAGAGATGAAGAATTAATTGCTCATTTACTTGCATACATGTTATTGGGAACAAACCCACCGCCGACACCAAGTGCTGGAACTCTCAACAGTTTCTATCAAATTGATGCTGATACTGATGAGATAGAAAAATACCGAACGAATTATTCTGCTGCTGATATTGAAAATGCGGTAAAAAAGATTGGCCCCGAAAAAATAGAAGAACAATTTTTGGTCGTTTATGAAGAATTAAAGAAGGTTTTAAATATTTCTAGTAAAACTTTTTCTGGATTAGTGTTTAAGAAAAAGTGTAAAATGATTCCGCAACATTTCCAAATTATTTTTCTTGCCTTTTATGAACTTTTGGTCAACAGAAGGATGAAAATAGTTGATTATGGTGCTGTTGCCCAAAAGTTAAACGGCATTGGTGATCATCGTATTACCATAAAAAGCACAAATCTTTGGTGGGATGCTAACAGTCGACAAGATAATATCAAGTCAGTAAGAGCTATTATTGAAGAGCAATTTGTGAAACTCGCTGAAGGCGAAGATCCCATGTTAAATTCGGGAATAACTCAGTTGGAAAATCTGTTGATGAAATCTAAAACTGAACAACCTCTGTACGACTTCAAGATAGGTTTTCATCGTTTAGATGAACATGGAGAACTTGATGAAAAATCACTCCACAAAATTTTCCTTACTTTGACTGCAATGGCAAATCATGGTCCCAATGACACATGTTATGTTATTATCGGGGTAGCTGATACCAAAAAAGATGCAGACCGGTTTAAAGATATTTATGGTTCTGAATCGGTTAAATATAATGATTTCCATATTACTGGTGTGCAAGAAGAAGCAACTCGGTTTTATAAAGATTTAGATTCCTATTCTCGGAAAATTACTCAGTATATTAAAGCAGAACCCATACTACCAGAGGAGGTCAAAAATCAACTATTAAGGGATATGCGGATTATCAATTATTATGATAAGTCAGTATTGGTGTTGAAAATCAAATCTGGTACAGAACCCTATAGTTACGATGATAAATATTACGAAAGACATGGCTCAAATGTCTCTGAAATTGAAGCTAAAAACTATACCAATCTTTTTAAAAGGTTTTTGACAAAGGCTTAACTAGTGTCCATCCGGAAACACTTCCAAGAGGCGCATTTTTTTGGAGTCCAAAGCTGAAGATTTGGGATTTTAAAAGCCGTTTCCGGATGGACACTAACTAAATAGTAATGCCATACGGTAAGTTCAAATCAGTTTCAGAAGTCGCCAGATTAAGTGATGTAGGGTGGGTAGGAACGAAGTGGAAACCCACCATTTTCCAACGTAACGGTGTGGTAGGTTTCCGTTTCACTCCACCCTACGCTTTGTTTGGACTCCAAGGCTTAACTTAATGACATTGGAGCATAGTGTGGGCAAAGTTTTTTGGATGCAAAAGGTAAAACCTCAAAACGGCTCTTCCCAAAATCAACTTAAAGCCTCATAAACGAGTTTAGAAATCCGATTTTTTCCAAAAATCGGATTTCTTGATTCGCCAAAGTCACAAACCTTACTTAAACCTGACAGGTTTTTTTTTGCCATTTTAAAATATTTTGTTCGGTTTCCTGTTTCAAAAAATTTTTAGAACTTTTTATATTTTTTCTACCTTATGGTAGAATGATTAATCAGATAGGCAAAGTTTTTTGGAAATAATTGGGATCAAAGTAAATTTAATTCCAACAAATAGCCTAACTTTGCGCTGAAGCCAACGCAAAAAAGAAATACCGTTGGGCGTTATTTTTTTCTAACAAAATTTAAGTGAGGCAAGTTAAACATGCCAACAATATCTATGTTTTATGGTGTTCTTATCAGGATGTTCTTTAAAGATACTGATAAACACAATCTTCCTCATATACATGCAGAATATCAAGGTCAGTCAGCAGTATATTCTATACCAGAAGGTAAATTATTAGCGGGTTCGTTGCCATTAAAAAAAGAAAAGTTAGTCATTGCATGGATTGAAATTCATCAAGAAGATTTATTGGTGGATTGGGAACTTGCTGTAAATGGTCAAGTTCCTTTTAAAATTAAAGGGCTAGATCAATGAGAATTAAAGAAATTGAACCTTTAATAGCTAATCATACCCTTAAAATAACGACTGATGATGGTAAAGTGGGTGTATTTGATGTCACTCCATATTTAGATTTAGAAGCATTTACAGCTTTAAAAGAGGTTAATTCTTTTAAAAAAGTAAATAATGGTGGTTATTTTGTTGAATGGGATTGTGGAGCAGATTTATCAGCTGATACAATAGAGGCACATTTAAAATAACAAGGTACTCACATTTTCAAAATAATTGGGATCAGCCAGGTAGGGCGTTGCACAGTTTTTTGGGTGCACAGGCAAAAGGTAAAACCTCAAAACGGTTCTTCCCAAAATCAACTTAAAACCTCATAAACGAGTTTAGAAATCCGATTTTTGGAAAAAATCGGATTTCTTGATTCGCCAAAGTCACAAACCTTAAACCTGTCAGGTTTTTTTTGCCCTTAATTTCTACTTTAAAATATTTGGTTAGGTTTCCTGTTTTAACTTTGACCTGAACTGTTTATATTTTTTCTACCTTATGGTAAAATGATTAGCCAGGTAGGCAAAGTTTTTTGGGTGCACAGGCAAAAGGTAAAATCTCAAAACGGCTCTTCCCAAAATCAACTTAAAGCCTCATAAACGAGTTTAGAATTCGAGGCTAAAGTTTTTTCTTTAAAAAAACTTTAGCCTCGAACCGATTTTTTCCAAAAATCGGATTTCTTGATTCGCCAAAGTCACAAACCTTAAACCTGACAGGTTTTGAAAACCTGTCAGGTTTTTTTTTGCCCTTTTAAAATATTTTGTTCGGTTTCCTGTTTCAAAAAAATTTTACCTGAACTGTTTATATTTTTTCTACCTTATAGTAGAATGATTAGTCAGGTCGGGATGGGCAAAGTTTTTTGGGTGCACAGGCAAAAGGTAAAACCTCAAAACGGCTCTTCCCAAATTAAAACCTCATAAACGAGTTTAGAAATCGGATTTTTTTTCCTATTTTTCTGAAAGTCTATATGCCCTTTAATTATTGAACTGAATAATTTTTAGAGCAACCATAAGTTTTCAATCGAATTGGGATACTCAAAAGCAAATAATATGGCCACTCAGATAAACAATGAAGCAAAACAACGGAATTATTTAGAAAAAGTGGGACAATTTTACCGTCAAGTGCAAGACTGGATACAAAATGATTTTTACTTTGCTATCACGGAAAAGAGTCCCATCTTGGACACCATCGGTACTTATCCGGTTAATGTATTATCTATTTATCGCAAAAATAGACAAAAAGCCGCTTTAGCTGACTTATTTCCCCAAGGTATAGCGGTGTTTATGGGTGACGGTTTAATTGAACTGAAAGGCATTTTTGGTACCGAGTGGATTATTTATATGTTAAAAGATGGCATCATCATTGACAATGAGCATGATACAGTGACGCATATCTACCAAGGTATTGAGAAAGATGGTTGGTACTGGTTAGAAGAAAGCGAAGAAACTAAACCACATTTGATGAATAAAGCATTATTTTTTAACTTATTGAGTTTGGTGAGCGATTATGATTCATAGTGCATTATCTAACCCGTTACCAGTAATGTGGGAGGCTTTTGAAACATCAGAAAGTGCTTTGAAAGTGGCGATGAAAACAATCCGCCAACCTCAAAGCCAAAAGGCTGATTGCCAAGATGAATTATTCAAATATCAACGTCGTTTATTAGACATTATACCGATTTGATGATAGTATAAAACAAAATTATTAACTGCAAAATATATTTATGACAAATTACTTTAAATTATCTCAAAATTCCAATCGATTTTTATCACTCACTTGTTACACGGTAGAAGAATTTGAAGCTCTGTTGCCCCATTTCGCTTCTAAACTCGAAGAATATGATAAAAAAGTAGCTGATGAGTCAGGATATAAACTGCCAGAGGGAAGTTATCTTGGTCAAGACACCGGTTTTCAATGGTTTGAAATACCCGGTGTGAATCGGGTTCAGCCGAAAAACTCGTGGGGGAGAACTAACAACAGACGAAGAGAAATCGTGTTATTTCAAGCGTTAGAGTGCGAATTGAACACGCAATTGGCGGTGTTAAACGTTACAAAGTGGTCAAAGAGACACTTAGAAATTGGAAAAAAGGTTTTAAAGATAAGGTATTAGAAACTTGTTGTGGATTGCACAATTTTAGACTAAAATTTAGACCTTGGCACTATGAAATTGCTCTAATTTAAATCGGTATAATGTCTATTAAAGTAAAAAATAAAAGGGGCCAGGCTAGCCTGAAGCCGAATCAATGGGGTCAGAATCCCTTCATAACTCGCTGTTTCAGCTTGCAATTCACCAAACGGATTATATGTCAAATCGGTGCTGACTTTACCCAACGTCGTGCCTTTAAGCTGGCCGTTATTCGGGGCGCGAGTGAAATAAACTGTTCAACGCGGAGCGTCGATGAATGCATTCCCAAGCTGGAGCTTGGGAACAGTGCGCCTGCAAAGGCACTTTATCAACACAGTGAAAGTTCGTGTAGGAGTTAGCCATAAACTTCGTAGCTGAAAGTAACTGCGTCATCGTGAGGTGGGGTGGTTTCGATTCGAGGTTCAAGTTTTTTCGGTAACTTGAACCTCGAATTGAGTTTTTCTTCAAAAAACTCAAACCTCGAAAGCAACTGGAAGCGAACAATCAGTCCGTAGGATGACGAACTTGATTTCGAGGCTAAAGTTTTTTGAAGAAAAACTTTAGCCTCGAAAGGTGTCCTGTTGTGGTGAGCCAACCGTTTCATGGTGAAACCTGAAAATCACCTATCACGCTGACATGGCGGTCAAAGCGATGAGAAGGCAACAGGGTATGTTTGGAGATGGAATGATTGGAAGATAAAGTGAGATAAGCAGGGAGGTCTGTCAATTGAAGTGACGATTGGCAGAATTCAGAGCCCTCATAGTAGCGTAACAAATTAAGGTTTAAGTTCAATAAGAACAGAACAGACTGTGTAGAAGAAAGCATAGACCTTCAGCTTGGGTTGATGAAACCAACTTAAACATAAGCTATTGATTTGTGAGAACCTAGGATAGTAAAACCAAGGCGAGTGAAGGGGGTAGGAAATGAGATACAGGAAGATAATACAATGCGGTTAGATAAAACCAATTCGATAGTGCTGGAAACAGCTAAACAAGAGGTAGAAATCCCAAGGTGGATTGAAGCATCAGTATGGTCAGAACATAAATTGGCCGCCTTGGATAACGGGGTAAAAGGAGGGAAATGGTTTAGTTTGATAGATTTCGAGGCGAAAGTTTTTTCTGCAAAAAAACTTTCGCCTCGAAAAGTGTATGCTCTGTCAACTTTGAGCGTTGCTTGGCAACGGGTAAGAGCTAATAAAGGTGCGGCTGGAATAGACCAAGTGAGCATAGCTTTGAAGCAAATGCTGACTATTATCTACAAGAGTTGCATGATACGCTTAAGAATCAAACCTACCGACCCAATGCAGTAAAACGTGTATACATTCCTAAAAGTGATGGAAAACCACTTTCGAGGCTAAAATTTTTTGAAGAAAAACTTTAGCCTCGAAACCTTTGGGAATCCCAACCGTTAAGGATAGAATCGTACAAGCCGCGATTAAAATGGTGATTGAACCTATATTTGAGCATGAGTTCTTGCCAATGAGTTATGGGTTTAGACCACGTTAGGTTGTAAAGATGCGCTACGGGAAGTCAATCAATTGCTTAAATCGGGCTACACCTTTGTCGTAGATGCCGACATGAAAAGCGATTTTGACACGATTCCCCACGAGTTGTTAATGCAACAAATAGAGGCGCATATAAGTGATGGAAAGCTGCTAAATTTGATTCGTTTATTTCTTCAACAACAAGTAATGGATGGGCTGGAACGCTGGATACCGTCCAGTGGCACACCGCAAGGTGCAGTACTGAGTCCGGTATTGGCAAATATCTATTTGCACCCATTGGATAAATTCATTACGGAACAAGGATTGAAGATGGTATAGCATTTCCCTTTTGAGTTAAATACATATCTGATGTTACAATTCTAAATTCCACCGATTTCATCGGTGGCTATTCACATTTCACCCCGTTGGG
>JAOZSV010000209.1 GCA_029939505.1 Thiotrichaceae bacterium
GGAATTTAGAATTGTAACATCAGATATGTATTTAACTCAAAAGGGAAATGCTATATCTGACTCTTTTATATGATCCGGCACCTCATCCATTGCTTTGTGTTGAAGAACCTGAAAATCAATTATATCCGAATTTATTATGGGAAATTGCTGAAGATTTTCGTTTATATTCCAATAGTGGAACTCAAGTTTTTGTATCTACACATTCACCTGATTTTTTAAATGCTACTGAATTAAAAGAAGTTTTTTGGTTAGAAAAAAATAAAAAGAATGGTTATACTCAAGTAAAAAGAGCTCAAGATGATGAGCAGATAAGTGCTTATGTTAAAGCAGGCGATCAGATGGGATATTTATGGAAACAAGGATTTTTTGGAGAGGTTGATCCAAAATGATAACAAATTTAGTTTTTTTATTAGCCATGTAGGGTGGGCAATGTCTTTTTATTGCCCACCATCATAACTTTGACGAAAAAAGGTGGGCAACTACTTTAACTTTTTATTGCCCACCATCATAACTTTGACGAAAAAAGGTGGGCAACAAAAACACGTTGCCCACCCTACATTTTGACTTATGTATAACGATGAGCGCCAGCGCACTGGGAACGAGAAAAAGCGTTTTATTGATTTAGGCTTTGAAATCAATTTCAAATAATGGTTTTAACATTTTCTAAAAAATCACCTTTTTCACAATAACTATTTGATTTATAATAAAAAATCACCTATATTAGAATGTGAGTCAGTTCTAAGTTGAACATTGAATATTATTATACCTAAAATGGTGGGCAAGATAAAGCTTTGCCCACCCTACCAGACTGGTTGGAAAACAAGAAATTGAATTCAGTGAGATATAGCATTTCCCGATTGAATAAATGACCTCATGAAACCTTCAAGGTTTTGGAAACCTTGAAGGTTTTTTACTATTTTTGTACTGCACCTAATCGGGAAACGCTATAAGCGAGCGTAAAGAAATGGTCAACAACGCTAAAACGTTATGTATTATCGACGCTGGAGCGTCGTGGAAGACATTCCCACGCTGGATCGGTGGGAACGAGGAAAAAGCGTGAGTGACAAAATCATCACCCCTTTTTGTTTTTAGAGCCGCTATTAAGAAATAAATTAGAAGAAATTTGTCAAAATAACCATTTTTATTTTGTGGAATTTCGGGTTAAAAATTTATCAATCGTTGTCAACACTCGTTGAAAACACCCACCTCCTTTCGCGTACACTTGCTTATTTTTTTTGAAAGACAAAATCTCCTCCGTCGTGTCGAGATTTGCGGATTTCTTGAAAGTTTGGCGTTTGGCTACTACCCAGTTGAACTGGGTGTTCGATATACTTTTTAAACAATTCTTCCGATGTAAAAGCCCTTTCATTCATGTTTTGCAATCCTTTCAAAAAATGTTTTGCAAAAATGGAATGTCTGCCTCCTCCCACATCAGAGACGGGCTCATTGCCACCACTCGCAATCAATAGGCGTGAACGGGTGTTCAGCATGTTTTGTAAATAACGCTGCCGATTTGACCTTGGAATTATTGCAATCCCACGCCCTTGTCGGGTTAACGTTCCAGAATAACAACTGTCTGCGACAATGAGAATATTTTTAGCTGAACTCCGATTGATAATCGAAGTGATTCTATCTGAGATGATCCAGTCGGTGTCTTCAGATAGATCAGCATCAGAAGGTTGCCAGTAAGCTTTTTGAGCTTGTTTGTCAAAATAACCATGTCCAGCATAGTAAATCAGTAAATGTTCATCTTCATAAAGCCCATTGATGAGTTGATTGAGATGGGAGACGATATTGTCACGAGTGGCTTGGCGATCTAAAAGTGTTGTCACCTGAAAACCATATTGACTTTTTAGGACATTAGCTACGGCACGCGCATCGTTGACTGCGGTTTTAAGTTGCGGCAGGTGTTGATAACGATTAATGCCAATGACTAACGCATAGTAGTTTCCATTAGATAATTTTTGTGTACGATGTACAACGGCAAGTTGTTGATGTGGAACGATTTTTTTCTGTGTGTTCTCTGCTTGAACGGGGATAGTAGATATTGGTTGGGAATCACCAACACCTAAAATGTCTGAAGTTGCTCCGGGGTGTATTATTCCTCGAACCGAAGGTTTTGAACTACATCCGACTAAACAGACTAATACCAATCCCCATAAAATTCGCAAAATCATTATTATTCTCCTCAGAATTTTCTAGGTGTAAAAGAAATCCCGAAAATGGGATTTCTCATGGAACAACTACTTCTTCTTCAATTTAATATTCACATTCACATCATGGTTGGTTATGGTTACCCATTTGATTCTTTTCTTGTAACCACGCTTTGTTACTTCAATTTTGTGTTTGCCCTGTTTAACCTTAATACCGGGGCGGTATTTGGGGTTAATAGTCATAATTCTTATTCGACTATTACGAGGAGTGGCATTGACAGTAAGACGATAAGCTAGGTAGCCACGAGAAGGCCCTCTCGATCCAACAGAAAGAGATGAATATCGTTCCCCTCCAAATTTTCCGGCAATTTCCATCTTATTCCACTTAGCATCTTCTGCTTGACTCAATGCCCTCATATACAAGTCATTGTTAGGATCAAGTTCATCTGCACTTTTAAACCGGCGAAAAGCGTTTGCAAATTGGTTGTCTTTCACCCGCAATACGCCAATCAAATAATGCGCTTCCGCTTTGTATTCAGGCTTTTGCTCATTTTTGATAGTCTGTTGCCAGTATTTTTCTGCTTGATCATAACGACGGTTTTTGTAATACTTTGCTCCAAATTTTGTCGTTTTAGGACGATTCCAACATATCGCCTTGTCAAAGAAGCTAGAGCAAGGAATCGGAAATGAACGAGTGGCTTGATGTGGAGAAATACCCTTCACAATTCGTCCTGCTAACCCCATCAAACTACTTGTAATGATTCCATCATTAGAAGTGGCTTTGGAACGAGCCTCTGCTGCATTTTCACCACGCCATTCCCGATCATAATTCTCCGTCAAATTCCCCCCCACAATTTGTTTATTGCCCTGTTTTAGGGAATAAGTCGCATCAGTAGCCAACTGTTTGCGGTAATAGTAGGTATAGTGAACCTTCTTCTTTCCATCCTTATCCTCCGTCTCATACTTTTTATAATGAGACTTTTCATCAAATCGACCGATACTAATTGTTCCGGTTAGCACCGTCTGACCGCTCCGACCAACGACTTTGATGTACCCTTCACGGGTAATACCGTTCTTGACAAAATCTGCCATTTTGCCACCGTACCCTTGATGATTGGAAGAAAAGGGTCGAACTTCTACAGAATTGATCTTAAAATCAACATTGGTGGGAGTTGCGGTGTAACTTATTGGAATGGTTGATTTACTACAAGCGCCTAGCAACCCAAGGAGCATAACGATTCCTACCCACTGTACCTCTTTAAAAATAGACCTTCGCTGTTGTAATAGATGTTTAAGCATAGAGAAACTCCTGTTAAGAAAAAAACGCCCAAAGTTAATGTTGGATACCAAAATCCGTCCTTGGAAATAAATCAATCCAAAATCTCATAGTCAAGTGTTGCAATTGACCAACGCACGGAACGACCAATACTCTCGTCCGTTTCTAACATTTCATTGAGGTAATGATTTAATTGCTCTAACGTCGCGTGTGTTTGAGTCCGATTGAGGGATTCAAATTCTTTTGAAAGTACCACGCCATCCACAAATTCTTCCTCAATTAAAAAAGCCACCAATAGTCCCTTGCCTATCGGTTTTATTGCTTTAAAGTCAAATCCATAATTCTCATCAGGAATAATGACGGTTTGCCCCGCTTTGATAAAACCCTTTTCCATTCGCTGCTCGGTATATTGGTTTGGGAAAATGCGTGTTAATTCACCTGCGCTATTTATGTCCAACAAAAATAAATAGCCGACTTCAGGGCTAGTGATTTTGATTTGCATGATTTCACCTAGACGACGAGAGGAACTAGGTAACATTTGTACACGCAATTTGGCTGGATTGCCATGATCAATCAGGCGTTTTGTAGGCAACCAACCACGAACATCATTGCTGAGTGATTCTGCGGCATAAGCTATTGATAAACAAAGCATTAAGCCTAATAGGCTAGAAAAAAGTGTTTTTGGATATTTCAAATATCGCATGGTGTTTTCCTTTTTCACCGGATGGTGACATAAAATATAATGGTGAATGGTGAATTAAATTTAATAGTTCCACCGATTTCATCGGTGGCTATTCACATTTCACCCCGTTGGGGTTAGTTTCAACCCCCAAGGGGTTAAACATGAATAGCCACATAAGAAATCGGTGGAATTGAGGTGGTATTCAAATTGGAAAAATCCTGCGTAACATCAGTACTTAAGTCAAATTTTCAAGTCTGATTAACCAGCCATTAAAACGTGGACAGGCTTGGCGTATATCGTTTAAACCAATGCGTTGGCAGATACGAGGACCATGAAATTTTTTATCATAATGAGGAAATAGTATTTTGAGCCGCTTTGAGGGACAAGTTTCAACGCCATCATTAATCTGCTCAGGTTCACCAGCCTCTTGGATTATCGCTTCTATCTGTTTTTGTTTACTGGCTTCACGAAATTCGTTCGCAACAATGGCAGGTTCACTGAATACCAGTGTTTCAAATTCATATTGTTGGATGTATGGAATCAGTCTTCGTTGTCGTGCCATATCAATCAATTCCAAAATCTTTTGCTCCAATTGTTCGGCATTTTGACCATGACGACGTTTTAAACCATACAGATCATAAAAAGTCGTCACAATATCGAAACTGCCCAATAAGGGTAGTAATTCATGGCGAATACGATCAAGACTGATATTGCCATTCATGGTAACGGGCGTTATCAAAATATCCCGTTCTGATAAATAAGGCATTATCAACTGATTAACTGATGTTACGCACTATGTTTCCAAAATGTTTAAGAAATCAGATTTTTGAAAAAAAATCGGATTTCTAAGCAGCGAAACGATGTTTAAGAAATCAGATTTTTGAAAAAAAATCGGATTTCTAAGCAGCGAAACGATGTTTAAGAAATCAGATTTTTGAAAAAAAATCGGATTTCTAAGTGGCGAAACGATGTTTAAGAAATCAGATTTTTGAAAAAAAATCGGATTTCTAAGCTCGAATAGAATCGCTTTGCGTAACATCAACTGATTAATAAATTCACGTTCTGTCGCACCTTCAACACTGATGCCAATCCTTAGCATGATGGATTTCCTCCAATCAGGTTTTTCTCCCATAAATCGCCTATACGATATTCATCCAACCAAACTTTAATTTGTTCTTCTGAAAGTCGTTTGAATTGTGAAGCATTGTCAACCGATTCGATAATGAGTAAATCTTGCCATTCAAATTGATTGGCGAGTGTGACTGACTGGCTGGAGGCGATAATCTGAGTTTGGTGAGCCGCGCTACGCATCATACCTGCCAACAGTTGCATCGCATACGGGTGCAAGCCTAATTCTGGTTCATCCAATAGGATCAGTAAAGGTAAGCTCGGTTGAAGAAGCAGGGTTGTTAAACAGATAAATCGCAAGGTACCATCGGATAAAGCATTCGCATCAAAATAATCATCGGTACCACGATGTTTCCAGCGGAGTCGGATATGCTCAGGGGCCGTTTTTTCAGGTTTGAGAATGAAGTCTTGAAAAAAAGGGGCGACGCGCTGAATCGTTTGCACAATTTTCCGATATTGCTCGGTTTGTTGTATCGAAAACAGAAAGGCGGCTAAATTTTCTGCTTGGGGGCGTAGGCGTTCATTATCATGAATTTCTCCGGTTTGTTTGACTTTTGCAGTCTCACTGGTGTCATGAAAATGATAAATTTGCCAATCAGACAAATAATTGGTAATTTGGTTGGCAATGGATTTTTTAGACAATCCGGATTCTTTATCGCCACTACTGGCTAACGCTTGTTTTTTGAAACGATTTGGCTCATCCATCAAATCAGTGAGCCATTCACAATACTCTTCTTTGAAAATGAGCTGTCCAGTTTGATCGGGTACTAGGCGACAAACATAATGATTAGATTTAAATAATAGAACGATTTCAATCGCATCAGTCACTTGACGACCAAAATGTAAAAAACAATCTATCCCGCCCTGTTGTGCGACAAAAAATTGCAAGTCTTGTTGTACCAGTTTATTCATCAAACGAAAAAAGTGGATAAAGTTGGATTTACCTGCACCATTTGCTCCAATTAGAATATTCAAATGCCGAAGTTCTAAATCAATATCACGAATGGATTTAAAACCTTTTAGCTGTATCTGCTCCAGTTTGATCATTGGTAATATGTTCTCTTGTGCTGGAAAAGCGGTGAGGGTATAAGTCACGTTTTCGCCTTATTTAGCGACAGTTCAGCAGTGATGTAGTGATGTCGGGTGGGTTTCCACTTCGTTCCTACCCACCCTACTTTTAATCATTTTGACTTATGTATTGATGTTACGCAAGGTGCTTCCAAATTATTCCAAATTCCACCGATTTCATCGGTGGTTATTCATGTTTAACCCATTCTGGGTTGAAACTAACCCCAACGGGGTGAAATGTGAATAGCCACCGATGAAATCGGTGGAATTTAGAAGCACCCTGCGTAACATCAGTTATGTATAACAATGAGCGCTCCAGCGTGGGATCGAGAAAAATCGTTTACGAATTATCCCATTCAATAACCCCAGTGCCATGTTATCTCTTGATATTAACTTCAACACCCTCAGTCACGCGCTCAAATAAATCAATCACATCGCTATTGTACATTCTAATACAGCCATGCGATGCAGGTTCACCGATTTTATTTTCTTCCGCCGTGCCGTGAATATAAATATAACGTTTGTAGGAATCTATCCCACGCCCTGAATTTTCCCCCGGCTCTAAGCCCTTTAACCACATTATACGTGTGGTGACTAAGTCACCCGCACCAGGCGCGTTCATTTTTGCGATTTTTCCTGTTGAACGACGCGCTTTAAAAATCATCCCTTCTGGCGCACCATCACCCATTTTTTTATCAATATAATGCAGCCCTAATGGGGTTTTATTGCTGCCCGCCTGACTGCCAATGCCATATTTAGAGGTTGACACGGGATAAACCTTCCTCTCTTCTTTGCCCCCCGCATAACGACAGTACAGGTAAAGCTGCTGTTCTGAAATATCCACCTCAATTTTGGAGTCAATCGGTGGTGCTGTACAGGGTTGAACCTGGTCTGAAATCTGGTTCATCTTATCACCCCTCTGTGCTACTGTTTGGATCGGTTGGGCTGATGACTCTGCACTGGATTTGGTGTTTATCAAACCATAAGTCATGGGTATAACCAAAAGTAAACTTAACAGCCATAAAACAGGCTTTATTCTAGTACGTCTTGATTTCTGTCTCATTTAAAATTCTCTCCTTAATAAAACGTTCAATTGTACCGAAACCTTCAAGGTTTTAAAAACCTTGAAGGTTTGGAACGAAATTTATCTGGGTAATTATATTAATGGGAAGTTATTTCGTTACCATTCCTTAGTAGTTATAGTTCGCTATTCTGATGTAAGCAGTACTCGCATAACCCACTTTACCGTTATTCAACAACACCTGATACCATCCCCCATTTTGACCTAAAATACGGACAGTGGAACCTTTTCTCGCTTTTGCAAGCACTTTTGCCCCTCGACTGGCAGAGCGACGAATATTCAAAGAGGTGCTTCGAGTAGCGACAATGCCACAAGTCGGACAAGTCCTTGGCGTTACCTCTCTAATGTAGTCCATGCTACCATAGCCAATCTTACCATTGTTGAGTTTAACTTTGTACCAAGCACCACGAGTACCCAGAATACGGACAGCGGAACCTTTAGCAGCCTTTGAAATGACTTTTGTGGTTTGACTCGCATTTTTGCGAATATTAAGCGAAGTGCTATCAGTAGAAATGATACCACAAACTTGAGTTTTTTGTGCAAAAGCTTGCACTGTCATTAAACTGGCTAGGAAAAACACCAGCCAAAGGGAGGTTTTTTTCACGACATGTTTCATAATTTTTTCTCCTAGATGATGGAAAATTGATTCTTCAAACATTAAAAACCGGAGCGTAGGGTGGGTAGAGGAACGAAACCCACCTCTTTAGATTCATATTCGATAATGGTGGGTTTCGCTCTCGCTTGGCGCACCCTACTTTAACTAATCACTGATGTTACGCACTATGTTTCCAAGATGTTTAAGAAGCGGCAAAACGATGTTTAAGAAATCCGATTTTTGAAAAAAAATCGGATTTCTAAGCGGCAAAACGATGTTTAAGAAATCCGATTTTTGAAAAAAAATCGGATTTCTAAGCGGCGA
>JAOZSV010000210.1:0-2096 GCA_029939505.1 Thiotrichaceae bacterium
CTTAATTCCGTGATTTCGTCATACTCATTCTGCACATAGCCTACTGAATCATATTCAATCTTATCTAATTTAGATAATTTTTTACCGATTGTTTGTTCTAGTTGATGAAGAATAACAACCTTACTCCAAGCTCGCAACAAATTATTTGCTTCTGGAATAACATTTTCTGTACCTATGACAGAGATGAGTTGCTTCAATTTTTCAAAATAATCATTATCACCACCATACACCAAAATATTTTGTAGCTGCTCATCATTACCAATTAGTTTGAAATCACTACATTGCCTAGAACGCAGAAAGGCAGTAATAGAATTATTAATTTGCTCATTGACAAATTTTTTATCTTCCAAACAGGCAAGATTGAATCCTAAATCTAAAGCCAATTTTGGAACCAGATGAGGCTGTTCAACTTCCAGTGCCTTAAATGTATTGTTATAGCCAGCAACAATTTCTGTCACTATTTTTGATAGTGGCAATAAGTTGAATTTATCATTACTAAGTAACTCAGGTAATAATGCCGGCAATTTTGGTGGCACATTATAATAAATTAAATAATGAATATCTGCCATCCAAGCAGTCACCAAACAATGACTTGTAAGGAATACTTGAGAAAGTGTCTCCCCATTTATTGGTAAAGAGAGAATCTCCTCATCCAAGTAATGGCTGCCTTCTTCTTGTTTTAAACCCCAATAGAAAGCTTTTAAAGTTAAGTTATTATCTATCACTTCTGAGTCCAAAACCAACATCGGTTCAGATTTCAACCTATCAAATAACATATCAACGGTAATATCATCAAAATTACCATAATCAAAAGCTTCTTTATCCCATGCATCGTATAGCAAGTGTATTGGTCTCTTTTTATCAGTAATATTATAATAATCCTTCACTAATTTCTTCAAGTTTTGGCCCAAAGCCTTCTGTGTATTATCATCCACTTTTAGTGGTGAAATAAGCACACACAGGGGAATAGGATCCTTGTTCTTATGTGTGTCGATAATTTGCCTAGGAACAAGACGCAAAGGCCATTTTTGAAGAATTTTTCCATATTCAATTGAATCCATCGCAGTTTTCCGTTGTTCCTCCGCGATTCTCAATTGTGTTTCACGATTATCGGCTGCTAATTGTTGCTGTAATTCTATTTCTTGTTCAAATTTCCACTGTTGAAAATCCAGATTTTTTTGATTAATAGCAACATCCACTTCAGCTTTGAAATTTTCAATAGTTTTTTGATGTTGATGATCTAAACTTTGAAGCTTGAATTCAAATTCTTGTCTGGCTTGTTCTAAGGTAATTTGTTGTCTAAATCCCAAATGTGCCATGCGTTCTTGAAATTGTTGCCGACTCATTTCCAATTCTTGTTCATGATTTTGCAGATTTTTTTCTAATTCAGCTTGAGCTTCAATGTTAGCATGGGCGATTTTCAACTTCGTCTCTTGTTGTTTTTCGGAGATTTTCACATCAGCATATTTTGTTACACATGTTGTAGCAAATTTGCTCAAATTTGTAACAACATTTGCAACCATTATTGTGGGTTCTATATCTAGTGCCATAGGGTATTTTTAAAAGTTTCAGTTATAAGTTATTACTTAAGTTGCGTTGTTGCATAATTATACAACAATAATATTTAGCTTACTTGCTTCGCACCGTTCCGTTACTGTCCATTTTTCAAAACTGGTATGTATTGAGGCATTATAGAAAATAATGTAAGCAAAAATTAAAAAAAATTTTATTCCAATTCACCTAATATTTAGCAGCATAGTTAATCTTGAGTATTTTACTACCATATTCTTTTTACCGCTCAAAAAATAGGTAAATATTTTCCATTCACATCTAAAAATCGACATACTTACTTACTATAGACTACTATAGAAAAAAATGCAAGCAAAAATTGAAACAAATTTTTCCCCATCTAAGAATGTACATACTTACTATAGACGTACTATAGAAAAAAATGTAAGGGCAAATTGAAAAAAAATTGTCTATTCCTATTCACCTAAGATTTAGCAACATACTTAATCTTGAGTGTTTTTCTACCATACTCTGTTTTACCGCTCAAAAAATAGGTAAATATTTTCTATTCACATCTAAGAATGTAC
>JAOZSV010000210.1:2196-8303 GCA_029939505.1 Thiotrichaceae bacterium
TTTACTATAGACGCGCTATAGAAAAAAATGTAAGGACAAATTGAAAAAAAATTTTCTATTCCTATTCACCTAAGATTTAGCAGCATAGTTAATATTGAGTGTTTTACTACCACACTATGTTTTACCGCTCAAAAAATAGGTAAATATTTTCTATTCACATCTAAGAATGTACATATTTACTATAGACGCGCTATAGAAAAAAATGTAAGGACAAATTGAAAAAAAATTTTTCTATCGCTGCGAGCCAGGGAGAGCCGATAGGCGGTGGCGAGTAGTCTCTGGTAGCCAGGGCACTTTTTTTGAAAAGTGCCAGACGGCGTAGAGCCATTGAGGTAGCTGGGCCTTGCCCCTTGTGGGCAAGGACAGCGGACGCAGGGCGGCCAGAGCATTACAGCCTGGTGCGGTGGGCAAAGTGCAAAAAAGCCATGTAGGTCGGGTTAGCTTTTTTTGCAAAGCAAAAAAACGTAACCCGACATTCTCCTATTCGAGGCTAAAGCATTCGATTTGAGGTTCAAGTTGATAAAAAAACTTGAACCTCGAATTGAGATAAATGTCGGGTTACTTTGCGACGCAAAAAAATCTAACCCGACCTACATGGCTTAACTTAATGGCATCGACGCTTACTAATCCCAAAACGACATATTAATCATTACCTAATACGATCCTTGTTATCGCAATATTTGAGCGTACACCCAAGAAGCTAGTCATCGGATTCTGCCCTTCTTTGACATAGACTGCATAAAAGGTATAGTTCCCCCTTAACAAACTGGGTACGACTTCAAACTCAAGTACCCGATGGGTAGGTTGGTTAGTATCTAAAGACGATTTGAAGGATTGCGGCTTGAGGCTAAATGGCTCAAACGGATTTTCGGTCATAAAGAGCAAATTGCCATCAGGCAATTCAATCGCTACCCATAAGTCAACTCGATGAAAACGAGTCGCCACTTGCAGGTTTTCTACCAAATCGATCATGACAATATCACCGATATTGTAGAGTGGCTTAATCTCTGTGAACTGTAGGCTGGTTGTGGTAACCGTTGTGCTAGTCTCATCGCTGTCACCACTGTCATCGACAGTCTCACCACTCTCAGACGGCGTGCTATCATCGTCATTGGAAGTCTCATCACCCTGCCCATCTTCGTCATTGGAAGTCTCATCCTCATCATCGGAGGATGCCTCGTCTGGCGCGAAAGTGGAACTTGAGTTGATATGAAAATAAGCATCATCCAACAGAACATCACAATATGCCGGCATAGATTCATCCCAATAACTACTTCCTGCACATGCTGTTGGTTGGATGACTCGAATTTCAGCGGTTATAGTCCTTGTTCCGGGTGGAACTGTCTTGATCGTTTGCTGTTCAGTCCATTTAGCCGCGTCGCAACCTATGCTTTCTGAATCCTCCGTTAAATAAGTGGCATTCTCATCATAATATTGTATTATGAAGGAACACTCAGGCGTACCCACGCCCAGTATAAACCAACTACCGACTTTAACTTCGGCGTTACCGTTGTCAATAATAGAGGCATAGTCAGAAACATTGATGTCCTGAGTGAGTTTGACCGTGCCTGCCAACCTGAAAAAAAAGTTTCCCTGGTGAGGAAATATACTGCCATAATAACTTAACCGACTAAAGCCACCTTTCCAAACCCCCCACTCATCATCCAATTTCGCCTCGGCATTCGGTTTCAGCAACAAATTGGGTGACCATTCAGCCTCATCAGCAAATGTTGAGGTGGCAAACATTGATGTCATCGCAGCTGCCATTAATGCTGTAGGTAATCGTTTCATATTTCAGTCTCCTATTGCACATTCAATAAAAATGGAAAAACGTTGGTGCGTAGCCAACATAGTCAGCGTAGGGTGAGGAAAACCCATCATTTTCTATACAGGTTTGGTGGGTTTCGCTGTCGCTCTACCCACCCTACGAAAAACTACGAAAAACCATTTTAAATCAAACAGTTAAATTGACTCACCTTTTCAAGATAATTTTTCACATACCCTTATAGACGTAACGACGAAAAAAATGTGAGGATCAATTCATCCGATTTTTTTCACATACCCTTATAGACGTAACGACGAAAAAAATGTGAGGATCAATTTATCTTATTTTTTTTCATACAGAAATGAGATAGGCAAATTATTTTTAAAAACTGTTTTCAAATCAAAGCATTAAGATTTTTTATCTGTTCTGGAGTCCAACGCTTTAGCTTTGGCGACTTAATACCAGGGATCCAAAGCTAAAGCGTTGTACTCCAAACAACAAAGCTAAAGCGTTGTATTCCAAACAACAAAGCTAAAGCGTTGTACTCCAAAATACGCACAAAGCTAAAGCGTTGTACTCCAAAAAAACGCCCTTTAGTTATTGTTGTCAGACGAAAAACTGGCGGCCTGTTCGAGTTATAGGCATAAAAAAAGCCCTTTTGGCTCATTGAACCAAAAGGGCTTTTTAGGAATGCGCCCAATAAAAGCGCAGATTGAGTTACAACAATGTTTTCAGAAAGTTTTCCTGTTCCGACTCGCTGATTTGATTGCCATCACAAAGCAACTTTTGCAGCTTTGTCAAATCAGTTAATGGTTCTAAACTGCTGATTTGATTGTGATTGCAAGAGATTTCCTGCAATATTGATAGAACATGTAATGGTTCTAAATCACTTATTTGATTGGAACTAAAATATAATCTTTGCAATTTCACCAAAACACGTAATGGTTCCAAATCGCTGATTTGATTAGAGCAACAATCCAATTCCTGCAAGTTCGTCAAAGTGTGGAGCGGTTTTAAATCGCTGATTTGATTACTTTGACAATCCAATTCTCTCAATTTGGTCAAGGCCGCTAGCGGTTTTAAATTGCTGATTTGATTGTAGCCACAATCCAATTCCCGTAAATCGGTCAGCGTTTGTAACGGTCCTAAATCGCTGATTTGATTGGAACGGCAATCTAAATCTTGCATATACAGCAAAGAATATAGTGGTTCCAAATTGCTGATTTGATTGGAATGGCAATCCAATTCTTTCAAATTCGGCAAAGCACGTAACGGTTCGAGATCGCTGATTTGATTTCCCCAGCACTCCAATTTCTGTAGTTCTGTCAAAGCGATTATGGGTTCCAAATTGGTTATTTGGCTGTCACTACAATCTAATTCCTCCAAATCAACGATTTTTTCTAAATCGCTATTCTTGGGTTCAGCATCAATTCCAATGGCATCCTTGAAAACCTTTTTCCAATGATCATCTAATTGCTTCCACCATTCCTTCTTACTGAAGCGTAATTCCTTCAATCGTCTGATAAAATCCTCTAAACCAACTCGTTCGGCCGGATCCGCCACGACACAATCGCATAACAACTCAAACAATTCAGGTGCATCCGCCAAATTTTTGGGATGAAACATTTGTGGAACTTCCCCAGTGAGTAAACGATACAAAGTTTTGCCAAGTGCATACATATCACTTTTTGCACTTGGTGGGCCATATTGTGTCTGGCCTTGTTGCTCTGGTGGGGCATAATCCAACGTGCCAAACACTGCCGATTGTACTAACATACTTAACCCAGTATGGCTGCGGTTGACAGTCATTTCTTGTCCTAACGACTTAGCCACTTTTGCTAACCCAAAATCAATGATTTTCACCATCACTCTGTTATCTTGGCGTAGCAACAAAAGATTAGCCGGCTTTAAATCTAAATGGAAAATACCTTTTTCGTGTGCAAGTCGCAAGCCTCTCGCAATGTGTAAAGCCACTGCAATACCGGTTGATAGTTCTAACTTACCCTGTTCAGCTAACCACGTTTCACCATCTACCGCTCCTTCAATGTATTCGGAGATAAAATAACCGCGCTCATGCGCTGAATCAGCAAAGCCACAATCAAGCGGTTGTGGTACATACTTACCTGCAATTTCTGCCATTAAAAAGGCTTCACTGAATAGGTTATCCTTATCCTTTGAATCATGTTGCTGCATTTCCCAAAAACACTTAATGACCACCTTTTTTTTCTGCAATTTGTGTTGGGCTAAAAAAACACAACCCATGCCTCCAGCACCTAAGATATGCTGAACGTCATAATTCAGTGTACTATACAAAGCATAACTATTTTGATTTATCTCAATGGCTTCTTGTAAATAAGATAACGCTTTATCATAAGCTTGTTTACGCGTAAACAATTGAAACAGGTTAAACGCACTCAACGCCTTTTCCTCATCATTGTTAGCCTGTTGGTGGGCTTGGCTAAACAACGCCTCGGCTTGTTCAAGATGACCCTGCGAAGCGATAACACTCCCTAATCCAAGCACTGCCCGACTGTACTGCGGATCAGAGGTTTGCAAGTTTTTTGATAATTGCGTGGCTTTCCCTATCAACTCCAGATTGTTAGGGGTATAGTGCGTCAATTCATCACGCGGTTTAATCCGGTCTGATAAATCAGCCTGTTCCTTCAACTGCTTAACAATGACTAAAACTTCTTCAATATCACACTTAATGTCCCACAAAAAATCTTGCACTTTTTCCAAGCCAGCATCAACCAATTGGGACCAATCAGTAAAGCGGTCGCTAAAATCATGGAATTGCGCATAATGGGTCTGGGCTAGTGTTTCAACTTGTTGCAAACGCTCTAATTGTTGGCTCAGTTGTGTTACTTCAGCAAACTGTTTTTCCGCAACCAATTGATTTAATTTGGCTTCTGTTGATTGCACGATGTTTTTAATTTCGCGCGTATCCACTAACAAATCTTTGCTTTGCAATGCCGCTAAAGTATTTCTGAAGCGATCTTCTTTACGGAGTTGTTCGTACAAGAAAAACAACAGAGCATTGCCTAATAACTCTTTAAACCGTAAAAGCGCTATCATTTTATCATCCAAAGAGTGGTTCTTTTGCACCAATTCTAAAACTAAATTAGTCATAGAACTCGTTTCACCAGCTGTCACAAAACTGGCTAACTCTTGGTCAGAAAACTCACCACCATCAGCTTGAAATAGGGTCAGCTTTGCCATTTGTTGGCATTGGGCTACAGCATTTGGTCGAAAGTCGGCCAAATGTTCTTCTGTTAAATCCTGTTGTTGCGCGAATGGTAATAAATAATCTTGTTCCAAACGTTGCGCAAATTCTTGGCTCACCTTGCCTTGTGTTAGCTTTTGCCAAAAGCTGTGTTGATTTTCTGGCGTAGCCAAGCCACTATTGATTGCTGTTAAGGCATAACCATAACTGTTTTGAAAATTAGTCGCCATTTCGGCGGCTGTGAATAGAAAATTTTTTTTCAGTAAATTAACGGCACTCCCTGCCCCAGGAACTTGATCTAGAGATTCGATAACAGCCCCTTGAAGCAAAGCAGAAAGTCCATTACTGACAATTTCTGTTGGTATTATGTTTTCCATAAATTTATTAATCTAAAAGCGAATTGTATTTAATTAATTAATGTTGTAACTACTCAGTCTTAAAGCGTTTTCGAGGTTTTAGTTTTTTTGAAAAAAAAACTAAAACCTCGAACTCCAATACGCACAAAGCTGAAGCGTTGTCTCAAACTCGTCTTCAATATAAATCACTAAAGTATACACAAATTATAACATATCTTTATAGACATAGCGACGAAAAAAATGTGAGGATCATCCAATTTTTTTCACATACCTTTATAGACGTAGCGACGAAAAAAATGTGAGGAGCAATTCATCTTATTTTTTTCATACCGAAATGAGATAGGCGAATTAATTTTAAAAACTGTTTTCAAATCAAAGCATTAAGATTTTTTATCGGTTTTGGAGTCCAACGCTTCAGCTTTGGAAATTGGAGTTCAACGCTTCAGCTTTGGGAATTGGAGTTCAACGCTTCAGCTTTGGGCGTTTTTTGGACTGACAAAGCTATGTAGATCGGGTTAGATTTTGGCGCAAAAAAACGTAACCCGACCTACCTGAGTCGTGACCTAAAATGTTGAAATACAAACCTCTGAGGTTTTGGAAACCTCAGAGGTTTTTCGTCAAATACAAACCTCAGAGGTTTTGGAAACCTCAGTTAAGTAGATCGGGTTAGATGGCGCCAAAACGTAACCCGACACAAAACGATTTATTAGGAAAATGTCGGGTGACGTTATCACTAACCCGACCTACCATACTTTAGCTTTGT
>JAOZSV010000211.1 GCA_029939505.1 Thiotrichaceae bacterium
ACGGATTTGAGAAATAAACGGATTAAATCAAAGGAGGATTTAGAATAATCAAGTGTCTCCGAAACTTTCACCTTGAATCCATCCGTTTTATTCCTTAATCCGTTGTACTTAATACCTGAGTCGTTACGAAAAAATTTGAAAAAAAATTTGACCACTTAAATCAATTCAGGTATAATATCCATCGTCTTGAGAACGAGACTCAAAAAAAGTTTTGAGGCGTTTTGCAAGAGGCTCAATTGTGTCAATTAATGAAAAAGTTTAGAGCGTTGACTTTATGATACATAAGATTTAATATATGTCGGTGTATCTCATTTGTTTTTTGCCTGTCACAATATTGGTTTTTTACCCTGAAAATGCGAATGAGATTATTTTGACTTTCTTTTAATCACTTGATAGAGGTATTATGAAACATTTTATAACAAGGGCAAGCATTTTTACGATGTTTGGTTTTGTTTGGATAACTTTTAGTCTGTCTGCGTTTGCAGCAAGCGTTTTTGAGGAGGGTAACAAAATATGGAATACCTAGAAAGAATTACTCTCAATCCGGAAATTTGTCATGGTAAACCCTGTATAAGGGGCATGAGATGGCCTATTGATGTCATCTTAGATATGTTGAGTTCAAAAATGTCTGCCAAAGAGATTTTGGCCGATCACCCAGAACTTGAGGAAGAAGATATCTTTGCAAGTTTAACTTATGCGAGATTAGTTGTTTCCGGCAACATGATTATGAGGAAAATAGCCTGATGAAAATACCTTCGCCAATGGTGAATGGTGAATTATGAATGAAATCAATCGTTTAAAGAAAAATTGGTGTACTTCATCATTTCGAGGTTTGAGTTTTTTTTCAAAAAACTCGGTTTCTTAGCTGCGAATAAAATATTCGATAATTTATGCTTCAACACTTAATACATAAGATTTACTGTACAAAATTGTGTATCTCATTTGTTTTTTGCCTGTCACAAAATTGGTTTTTTACCCTGAAAATGCGAATGAGGTCATTTTGACTTTTTTTTAATCACTTAATAGAGGTATTCAATTATGAAACATTTCGTAACAAGGGCAAGCATTTCTACGGTGCTTGGTTTTGTTTGGATATTTTTTAGTTTGTCTGCGTTTGCAGACCTTTTTGATGATGGCTACAATGCAGGTAAGGCAACCTGTGAAACCTGTCCACCTGATAGGTATGAGGAAGGTAAGAATGCCGGTCTCGCCGCGTGTCCAGCTCCTGCGCCTGATAGGTATCAGGAAGGCTACGATGCTAAAGTATGTCCTTCTGATAGGTATCAGGAAGGCTATGATAAAGGTTTCGCCGCGTGTTCAGCTCCTGCGCCTGATAGGTATCAGGAAGGCTATGATAAAGGTTTCGCCGCGTGTCCAGCTCCTGCGCCTGATAGGTATCAAGAAGGCTACGATGCTGGTACCGCCGCATGTCCGATTACGCCTGATAGGTATCAAGAAGGCTACGATGCTGGTACTGCCGCGTGTCCGATTACGCCTGATAGGTATGAGGAAGGCAAAGAAGAATGTCGATCCAATCCTGCCGCTTGTGGGATATTCACCAACGTTACAGATGCGACCAAAAAAGCCATAAGTGATTATTGTAGTAAAGATCCTTCCCGTTGTTTTGATGAGTTCGTTCCTGCTTCTAATATCGACGAAACTTATTGTGATAATAAGACTGAAAACTGCCTTTCCTTTTCTAAAGGTCTTCTTTATCTTTCCAGTGTTGACGTTGAATATACGAATACGCTTATTGCCAAAGATGTGCAAATGGATATTTTGACAGGAAGAGACCGCTCAGTTTTCTTGTTTCATCTAAAAAAGGAATTTAAGCTTTCTTCTGATGGTATTAATTTCTTAACAAAAACAACACTTAAACCCAAATCTAAATTAACCATTATTAAAACGGAAGATGCTCAAGTAAAGATAACGATAACGAGTATTACTGTTGTTAATGATGAAGGAGTTACTGTTGTTAATGATGAAGGAGTTAAAGAAACAACTACTGTTGAGATTGATTGTAGCAACGGTTGCGAAGCATACTACCCAAATGGCACCGAGGTGACTTTATCCGTTGTTGTCACAGAAGGCGTGAACGTGAAATGGGATGAATGTGTTCCGAAAGAGTCAACAACAGATTATGTAGTTTATTCTGATCCTGTGACTATGACAGAGGATAAAACTTGCACATTTTCTGTCGAATAGTTATCGTTTTACAATTCCCTTAATTTTTTAGGGGTTAAACAATGACTAAAGAAACCAAGGTTCTATATTGAAAGAATCTTGGTTTCCTTAATCATCACTTAATGTTTTTTATAACGGAGAAAAAATGTGAAAGACTTCTTTATTCATTTTCTTACTCCCTCCTTATTTTTCACGCTGTTATTTGTATCATTTGTAGGTGCGGCGGAAGGGGATAATCAAGAGCCAACTGAATTTGAGTTTGAGTTTAAATCGACACAATCCAGGGGGACAATAATGGGAGAAGACGACACGACCAACTTCTTTATTGAACCAAGGGTTGTCGTTGGTGAGCTACACCACAGTTATAAGGAAATATATAAAGGAGAAGGGTCCAGTGATATCAAGTGGGAAGATAATATGCCCTTTGCAGGATTGGGTATAACACTTGGTTATAAAAATTTTTCACTTGATGTTTATGCTCAACAATCCGCATCAGGTAAAGACAGTTTCTTTAGTAGCGAGGTTGTTGAAAATGGGGTTAAAATTAAAGACTATAATACTGACATAAGTCGTGAAGATTATGCAATAAACCTGAGTTACGCAAGGAATTTATTCGTGAATTGGGATGATCGTATCGTTTTTTCTGTGGGTTATAAAGCAGGTAAAACGAGCATTAGCGGTGCACGTCGTAATATAACCCCTCTTTCTGATGAAGAACAATATATCTCTCTAGGACATGAAGAAAAACAATTTGAAACAAACGGTCCTACGGTGGGAATTTCTTATGGTTTTCCAATCGGTGAAAGTGTCATCGGACTCAATTTGGCCTACGCTTGGTTAGAAACGACTTATACCCCATCAGAAAACGTCACGCCTGATTCAACAAGTGGCCTTACACTAGGTATTCTTTTGAGTAGCCCGATTACCAATAATTTAATGTTTAACTTTTCGGTTGATGGTTATCAATATACTATGAATGCTGAGCCACCAGATGAGAGAGAAAGCCTAGTTAGTATTGATACAATTGAAGAAAGTGTATTCAGTATTAAAACATCACTGAGTTATGCTTTCGATTTCTAATTGGATAAAATGGTTTGACCAATAGAAACATCGTTTTTTTTTCTCGTTGTTCTCGCTTCACTCGTTACTGCGTTTCTGATTCAGAAAAATTTGAACAAGATGACACAGATGAAAAGGATAGAATTTAATTTTGTTCATCATTCATTTAAATTCATGTATGATTTTAAAATGTCAAACCGTATCTACATAGAAACATCAATTCCAAGCTTTTACTTTACTAAACGTAACAGCCCAGATGCGATTGCTCGTAAAAACTGGACTCGGCAATGGTGGGAAGAATATTCATCTCATTTTACTTTGTTGACCAGTGTTGCTGTCATATCCGAACTTCGTCAAGGCAAAAACAAAATCACAGCTGATAGAATTAATTTGCTGAAAGAACTTGAGCTATTGAAGATAACCAAAGAAATTGAAGAACTAACGGCAATTTACATTGAAAAAAAAGTGATGCCTAATGATCCTGCTGGTGATGCATTACATTTGGCCTTGGCCTCATTCCACAAAACCGATGTGTTACTCACTTGGAATTGTCGTCATATCGCAAATCCGAATAAATTTGGTCATATCAGAATGATTAATTACGAATTAGGATTACCCACGCCAATATTAACAACTCCTATGAACTATTTAACTGGAGGTAATGATGATTGAAGAAAAAGAAATTGCCGAAATACGTCAGATTCGTCATCAAATTTCAGCTCAATTTGATCATGATCCGCGTAAAGTAGTTGCTTACTACCGTACTTTAGAAAAAGAATATCGTGAATCGGGTGAAACCAGCGAGCGTAATGTGCATCCCACGCACCTTTTGTCTGAATCCGCAAAGTAAGTAGCGAAGTCATGTAGGGTGGGCAACGTGGTTGCCCACCACACCACTTTTTTCATGAGGAAGCCGTTGCACGAAAAGGACTGTGCAACGCCCTACATAACTACAAGGATTGTATATAAGATTCGAGGTTTGAGTTTTTCTTCAAAAAACTCAAACCTCGAATGGATTAAAAACGCTAACGACAAAGATTGTATATAAAAAGGGATTAAAAAAACGAGCATAACGCATCACCTCGATCCAATCCTTTCTTATATATAATCCTTGTAGTTATTGTTTAGGGTAATTGCGCGTGGAAGCCATGTAGGGTGGGCAACTTTGGTGCACACCACTTTTTTAATGAGGAAGCCGTTGCACGAAAAGGACTGTGCAACGCCCTACATGACTACATGACTAACTACAAGGATTGTATATAAAAAGGGATTAAAAAAACGAGCATAACGCATCACCTCGATCCAATCCTTTCTTATATATAATCCTTGTAGTTATTGTTTAGGGTAATTGCGCGTGGAAGCCCTTAACTATAGTAATGGCATTGAACCGACGCTTGCAACACAAGATTAACGATATTTAAACAAAAAGGTGAACAAATGGCAAAAATAACCCTTACCCAAAAAGACTTGCCCAATCCCAATGATTTTAAAAAGTGGTTAGAACAGACGGAAAAACGTCATTCAACCATCAATGACCTTTTCAACTTACTCCGCGAGTTAGTCGCTTTTGAACAAGAACATCAATTGGTGAGTGATATATTTTATGCCCGTTTTATGCGGGGCGAAATGGGAGATGCTTTACCTTTCATCAAGTGGGCTGGACGATACGAATTGTATTTGGAAGCCAAACAAGAATTAGAATCTAAAATAGCTAAAATACCTCAATTGGGTTCTCAATTAGTCAAAATATCTCATGCTGAAAAATTACTTGTCTCGTCTGTATAATACGATTGTCTCTCGTGGGAATCTTGAGGTTGAAGTTCTGATTTTTGATGATCAAAATAAGCGTGCTTCTATTGAAGGGCGATTAAGATTTTATGATGAATCACTTTTAGTATTTGATGAGGTTATTCTTGTATCTGATAAGCAAATTGTCAAATTACGTTACGCTTACCATTATCAAAAAGTCGATGCTCAATTAATCTTTCGCTATGATAATGCACCTCATCATCCTACGATACCGACTTATCCTCATCACAAACATAGAGGTGTGAAAGTTGAAGCGGCTCTCGCACCCGATCTCAGCGAAGTCTTAAATGAGATTGAACAGAACATTTACAATAACAATAAGCAAGCGTAGAGTATGGAGAACGCACCCTTTATCACTCGACTATCAAGTATGTAGGGTGGGTAGAGCGATAGCGAAACCCACCATACCCACCATTTTTCAACGGAAAGGTGGGTTTCCACTTCGTTCCTACCCACCCTACATTAAGAGAGCCCACCAAATTTTGATAGGATACGTTTTTTCGTTGAAATGATAATAAAAAAAAGGCGAGATAGATTATATCTCGCCTTGTTTGCTATTCCAGCAAAAGGTTATTGGAACGCTTTTAAAGTCACCAAACTTTTTCAGCTATCCTCATTTTCAATGGCTATCTAAATCCACCACTTAAATAGGCATCAATATTTATCGCAAACGCTGCTCACTTTTGGTAGTGAAACCGACAAGAAATAATAATCAGTTTGGTTTCAGCCTCATTAACTTCATAAACGAGTCGATGTTCACCGTCGATTCTTCTTGACCAATAACCCGATAAATTAGACTTTAACGCTTCGGGTTTTCCTAAACCTTCAAAAGGCTCTCTTTGAATATCTTTGATAAGCGTATTAATTTTTTTTAACAACTTACGTTCATTACTTTGAAACCAAAGATAATCTTCCCAAGCCCGTTCAGTGAAAATTAATTTCATACTTCAATCAACTCCCTTTCTTGGGTTTTCCCCATTTTAGCTTGAGCAATTGATTCGCGTAAATGTTCAGCATTCCCCGGGTTAGATAACAAATAAAGTGTTTCTTGCCAGGAATTAAATTCATCCATCGACATTAACAAAGCTCTTTCGCCTTTATCATTACAAATAATAGTCGGTTCAACATTAGCAATAACTTGCCCTATCAAATGATTAAGGTTTTGTGTCGCGTGATTAACCGTTACTGCATCCATTAAAATACCCCTTGTGGTTGCCCTGATTATATCGTAGGGGCAATTCCTTGTGGTTGCCCTGAGTAGTAACTGATGTTACGCAAAGCTATTCTATTCGAGCTTAGAAATCCGATTTTTTTTTAAATCGGATTTCTTAAACCTCGTTTCGCCGCTTAGAAATCCGATTTTTTTTCAAAGATTTCTTAAACATCGTTTCGCCGCTTAGAAATCCGATTTTTTTTTAAATCGGATTTCTTAAACATCGTTTCGCCGCTTAGAAATCGGATTTTTTTTCAAAGATTTCTTAAACATCTTAGAAACATAATGCGTAACATCAGGTAGTAAATAAAAAAAAGGCGAGATATATATCTCGCCTTGTTTGCTATTCCAGCAAAAGGTTATTGGAACGCTTTTAAAGTCACCAAACTTTTTCAGCTATCCTCATTTTCAATGGCTATCTAAATCCACCACTCCGTAATCGAGTTATCCTTGGTTTAAAGTAAAAATCCTTGAGCAGCGAAGAATATTGCCAAGGTTGCTGTTTACTATAAGTATCCTGTTCGACTAATTTACCCACCTGTTGAAACAGTTCATAAGCGGATAAACCCCGTTGTCCAATCAGGTTGAGCAAATGCTGTGTATAAGGGCTATTCACCCCATAACCATCTTCAGCGACTTTACCACGAGCCGTTGCATAAGCAAAAATGGTATTACTGGGATCACTGCTATCAGTTCCAGCAGCCGTTTCGACTTCATCCAGCCATTCCAAGCCCTTAATAACCGCACTTTTTGTATTCTTATTAGCAACCTCTTTCGTGGGCGGATTATCACGACAAGCATCCAGAATAACAATATTCGTTGTCTGAGCAGCCGTATTAAGTGCATTAAACAGCTTGGTTAATGACACAACGCCGCTACGCTTCGCATCAGTCACATCATAATTGGTATCGGAATTGACAGAAAGCAGATAGTTTTTCCCATTCACCTGGGCACCATGCCCTGAATAATAGAAAAGGGCAACCACATCATCGTGTGTTTTCGCATCAGCCTTTAACTTCTGCCCAAAAGCGCGGAAAGCATTTTCCATCGTGGCTTGATTCGCATTTTCCAAACTCAGCACTTGAAACTTCAAATTCTTCAAGGCTTCACTCATCCCCCTTGCATCACTGACAGGATTTTTCAGTGATGGAGCAGATGAAGATGAATAATCTGCATTACCAATCACCAGGGCAACACGCGACGTTGTTGCAAATACAGCCTGGCTTGCTAGAAAAGCCAGAGCCAGTAGAGTACCTGAAATCACTCTATATATAGAAAAGCGTGAGGTATTCATAATATATTTCTCCATCAAGTTATAGAAAAAAATTCATTATACGACATATCACGAACAATCGCAAATTTTATCTGAGGAATCATTTTTCGTTTTCTTGACACAAGGGCAAGTCTCAAACGGTGTTTTTTCTGAATATCTATAGAAATCCGATTTTTGAAAAAAATCGGATTTCTTAAACCTCGTGTGTTCAGAGTTTTGCAAGCCAGTTCGGGTGGGCAACGTCTTTTTGGTGCAACGGCACCACTTTTTTAATGAGGAAGGTGGGCAAGAAAAGGACTTTGCCCACCCTACATGACTACACTCGCTATGGTTGTAAGAGATTAAATCCCGCCTGTGCAAAATGTTTATCAAAAGCCATGTAAACCGTTGCACCGTCTTTTTGTTGCACTTTTTTAATGTGGAAAAAACCTGACAGGTTTGTGCCAGTTTACCCACACTAGAACTGTTTTTGGTATCTTCTCTAAATTAATTCTGTGGAAAAAACCTGACAGGTTTCCAAAACCTGTCAGGTTTGTGCCAGTTTACCCACACTTTTTGAGAAGATACTGTTTTTGGATACTGGAATTAGAAACGAATTAATGTCCATGCAGAAAAAGGTTGCTTTTTCGTGTTATAATACATTACATTTATAAATAAGAAAATAAGCCCTTTTGTTAATTTTTTTGATGATGGGCGGCTTTTTTCTTTATCTTTCTTTATCATTGAGAAAAT
>JAOZSV010000400.1 GCA_029939505.1 Thiotrichaceae bacterium
ACGACTTTGAACATGAGCGAAGAACTCTGAAAATGGGTGTCGAACATCAAGTTTTTCGTCTTTTAACAATAACTACAAGGATTGTATATAAGAAGGGATTAAAACAGAGTATCACCTCGATCCAATCCTTTTTTATATACAATCCTTGTAGTTATTGTTTTGGGGTAACGAAAAAACTTGATGATCGAATCTTAGGAAGGTGTACAAAATAACTTCTACAACGTTGCTTCAAACCTGTCAGGTATTCGAGGTTTTAGTTTTTCTTCAAAAAACTAAAACCTCGAATGTGGTCGATTTTATTTTATGCACATTTCTTAAATCAACAACGAAAGGAAAAAAAAATGTTGCGTACTCTAATATTAGGTTTATTACTAACGAGTTTGTTTCAAGGATGCACATCCTCTTGGATTCAAACACCAGAGAAACAATATACTCAAGAACGACGTGTTGCATTAGTCATCGGCAATGCGAATTATCAGCCTAAGAAGTCCTCTAATAATAAGGATGTCGTATTTGGTCCGGTGCCAAGTGTCTCGAATGATGTTGAAGACATGACTAAGGCATTACGGCGTTTAGGTTTTAGAGTCATACAGGCCAAAGATGCGAATCGAGGAAGTATGAAACGTGCCCTTGAGACATTTGAAGGTGAGTTAAAGCGGGAAAATGAGAAAACGGTCGGTTTATTCTACTTCTCTGGACATGGGCTTGAAGTTGCGGATGAAACTTATATGATCCCAATTGGAGTAAATCCGCTTTCTCCTGAGCTTGATGAAAAGACGCTCAAGACAGAAACGGTGACCCGTTCAGAGGTATATGAAGTAATGAAACTGGCGGACAATCGCATGAATTTTGTTATTTTTGATGCCTGTCGTAATAATTCTGCCACGAGTGATGATCAAGATAAAGGTGGCGTAGTCGCGATGCTGAAGGGGCCGAGTGGTTCTATAGGCATTAATGTAGGGGCAAATCCGGGTCTGGCAAAGATGCCTGATCGCTCTTTTCTTGCTTATGCAACGGAAAGAGATCATACATCAACGGGGTATAAAAGTGGCAACAGCCTTTATACAAAACACTTACTCGACTTCTTAGAAACGCCTGGTTTGTCTGTGACTGAATTATTTGGTCAAGTCAGTAAATCTGTCGAAACAGAAACTGAGGAAAATCCTCAACTCAAAAAACAGATTCCTTACTTTAGTTCTAAAGAAATGTCAGGCAATGAGAATAATTTTCTCTTTAAACCTGAAAATATTACAACGACGATACCTTGGATAGGGTAATTTTTCTAGCCAGGTAGCCAGGTAGCCAGGTAGGGTGGGCAACGTGGTTGCCCACCATTTTTTTAATGAGGAAGGTGGGCAATCAAAGGACTTTGCCCACCCTACATGACTTTAGCTTTGTAATTGGAGTCCAAACCTTTAGATTTGGAGTCCAAACCTTTAGATTTGGAAGTATGGTCTGTCGGGTTAGTCGGGTTACGTTTTTTTGCGGCGCCATCTAACCCGACCTACTTAACTGTGCTTTAGATTTGGAGTCCAAACCTTTAGATTTGGAAGTATGGTCGGTCGGGTTAGCTTTGTAATTGGAGTACAACGCTTTAGCTTTGTAATTGGAGTACAACAAGAAATCTTTTTTCAAGAGCAAATTTTTAGGCATTTTCATTGATCATTTCTGCCAAGATGCCCACAATTTTATTAACATTGGTCATGTGATATTCTATTAAATCAATAAAAGCAGTGTTATTCTGATATTCTAAAAATCGCCATATATTACCCGTTGTGACTGCGCCATAGATTTTTGGTAAATGTTCCCCTTCTTTATCGTTAAAAATGCTTGAAGCAAACATTTCTGCTATACATTGCCCTAATCCCCCAGTGATATTTTCATTTTTTGCTTCAACAATAATGATAATTGGGGCATTGAGATAAAATTGCTCTGGTGATTTGCTAATAATGAAATCACAAAATCCGTTCAAATTTTTTTCCTTATCCACATCCAAATTGATACCGGAAAAAAAGCTAATTTTCTCTTTCAATAACTTTCTGACTTCTAATAGTACATTGACGATGATGAGTTCAGAACGCGCTTTTTCTGTGCCGACGGCTAAAGCTAATGGCAGATTGTATTTGAGAGTCGTTGATAAATAATCACTCACCTTAATTTCCTTAATTTGGGAAAACAAGTCTTTATCTTCAACGACTTTTATCTTCAATTTCTGTTTGACTTTTTTTAATGTGAAATCACTATATGACATGATTTTTCCCCTTCCAAAAATTGCGGTTTTAATAGATGTTCAGAAAAAGAGTTGGAGTCAAACCTCAGAGGTTTTGAAAACCTCAGAGGTTTTTAAGTTATCTGAAAAAATTCAATACTTGATGATCATGGATTGTATGTCGGTTACAGACTGTTAATTAAATCTTCTTCTAAACCAGTCACTTGCATAATAAAAGCCATCTGAGCGTTAGCTTGCAACATTTGTT
>JAOZSV010000401.1 GCA_029939505.1 Thiotrichaceae bacterium
CGATTGGAGTACAACGCTTCAGCTTTGTCGATTGGAGTACAACGCTTTAGCTTTGGACAATTCAACTATATACTATATATTATGTCAACTTATAACTTACCCAAAATTCGTGCTAGAATTGATAAATTAGACGAAGAAATTCAAGAACTTATCAATAAACGTGCCAGTTTAGCTCAAGAAGTGGCACAGGCAAAATATGCCGAAGAGGATAATCCAAATTTTTATCGCCCTGAGCGTGAAGCGCAGGTATTGCGAAACGTTGTACAACGCAATAATCAAGGGCTTTTACATGATGACACCCTGACATTGATTTTTCGAGAAATCATGTCGGCTTGTTTATCTTTGCAAAAGCCGATGAATGTCGCATTTTTAGGTCCTGTTGGCACTTATTCAGAGGCAGCTGTATATAAGCATTTTGGACATAAAGCGCAGATTATTCCCCTGCAAACGATTGACGAGGTTTTTCGTGAAGTGGAAGTGGGAACAGCGCATTATGGCGTAGTGCCAGTGGAAAATTCTACGGAAGGAGGTGTTAATCAAACATTAGACTGTTTTATTAATACACCATTGAAGATTTGTGGTGAAATTGAATTACCCATTCATCATTATTTGCTTTCAAAAAGCCTTGAAGTTGAGCAAATTAAACGGATTTATTCCCATCAACAGTCTTTTGCCCAATGTCGTAGTTGGTTAGATAATCGGTTGCCCACGATAGAACGTATTGCTGTTAATAGTAATGCTGAAGCCGCTCGTCGTGTTGCTGATGAAGTCGGCGCAGCAGCAATTGCAGGTCAAACGGCTGCTGAGATTTATCAATTACAAATCGTGGCTGAACGGATTGAAGATGATATTAATAATACGACTCGCTTTGCAGTGATAGGGCAAACAGAGCCTTCACCAAGTGGGAATGATAAGACGTCGCTGCTATTATCCAATCCCAATAAATCAGGTGCTTTATATCATTTACTTGAGCCATTTGCTGAAAATAATGTGAACATGACGCGCATTGAATCGCGCCCTTCGCGTCAAGGCATTTGGGAATATATCTTTTTCGTTGAAGTTGAAGGGCATATTAAAGACGCGCCTATTGCAAAATCTCTGCATCGTTTAGAAGGGCAAATTTCTTTGGTTAAACATATTGGTTCCTATCCACGTATTTGAGCTTTTTTATACCTCAAACGAAGTTGCTTTAAACCTTTTCTACCCTAAACGAAGTTGCTTTAAACCTGTCAGGTTTTTCCCTAAACGAAGTTTAAACCTGTCAGGTTTTTCATCCTAATAATTCACCATTAATAATTAACATGACTTGTGATTTTTTTCAACAGGCTACGCTTGGCGTGCAAGGTTTACATCCCTACCAACCTGGTAAACCCATCGAAGAATTAAAACGGGAATATGGGATAAAAAAGGTCATCAAATTGGCTTCTAATGAAAATCCTTTGGGTTTAAGCCAATCAGTGCTTGAAGCGGTGCAAGCCGATTTAATCAATTTAACCCGCTATCCTGATGGAAATGGATTCATGCTGAAAAATGCTTTGGTTCAAAAGCATGGCGTGCATAAGGATATGATTACTTTAGGCAATGGCTCTAATGATATTCTTGAATTGATAGCTCGCGTCTTTGTGACACCGACACATTCCGTCATTTTTTCTGAACAGGCCTTTGCAGTTTATCCCCTTGTGACGCAAGCTATCGGTGCAAAAGCAATTATAACACCCGCGAAAAACTGGGGGCATGATTTAACAGCGATGCAAGCCGCAATTCGTGATGATACCCGTTTAATATTTATCGCAAATCCAAATAACCCCACAGGTACTTGGGTTAATAAAACCTGCTTAAAAAACTTTTTAGACGCAGTGCCTGAATATGTGATTGTAGTAGTGGATGAAGCATATTTTGAATACGCCTCTGAAAATCGGGATTATCCAAATAGTTTAACCTGGTTAGCAGATTATCCTAATTTGATAATAACGCGAACGTTTTCAAAGGCTTATGGATTGGCGGGGTTACGAGTGGGCTATTCTATTTCTCATCCGACAATCGCTAACTTACTGAATCGAATACGACAACCTTTTAATGTAAATAGTCTTGCCCTGACGGCTGCCACTGCTGCCATCGAAGATAGCGAACATCTTAAAAAAAGCATTGCACTAAATCGTGCCGGAATGGAACAAATGATGGAGGCTTTTAATCAGAAAGGATTACCCTATATTCCATCGCTAGGCAATTTTATTTCAGTCAACGTTGGGGAAGGGGCAAAAGTTTATGAATTGCTTTTACGTCAAGGTATTATTACGCGCCCGATAGGTGGGATATACGGTATGCCCCAATATTTGCGGGTATCAATTGGGCTGCCCTCAGAAAATGACCGATTTCTTCAAGCGTTATGGAACGTTTTAGCTTTGTATTAACGTTTTAGCAGCTTTGTATTTTGGAGTACATTCGAGGTTTGAGTTTTTTGAAGAAAAACTCAAG
>JAOZSV010000212.1 GCA_029939505.1 Thiotrichaceae bacterium
GATTTTTGAAAGAAATCGCTTAAACATCTTGGAAACATAGTGCGTAACATCAGTTTTTAAAAAGAAACCCCGTTTTAAAAAAAAACGGGGTTTCTTGCAAACCCATTTCAAAGGTTTGATACAAAAATATTGATATAACGCATTAATGAACAAAGATAAAACACTAATAGAAGTCAAATCGTCTGTTGAGGAGTACCTTTCTCAAGTCGATTGGCGCGTGAATGCGAATGCCAATCAGGGCTATTCCCTGGGCGGGCTTATTTTAAATGTTTCAGGTAAAGTGATAGCCAATTATTGGCTCAATCATATTTACGCGCCTGAAATAGGTGAAGCCCATCGCGTCGGAGATTTACATATTCATGACTTAGATATGCTGGCTGGCTACTGTGCTGGATGGTCCTTACGCACCTTATTGACGGAAGGCTTTAATGGTATTCCGGGCAAAGTGGAAGCGAACCCCCCTAAACATCTTTCCAGTGCGATAGGGCAAATGGTTAATTTTTTGGGTACTTTGCAAAATGAATGGGCAGGCGCAGTTGCTTTTAGCTCGACAGATTCTTATTTAGCACCCTTTGTGCGTAAAGATAACCTATCTTATAAAAAAGTCAAACAGGGTATTCAGGAACTGATTTATAATTTGAATGTGCCTTCGCGTTGGGGGTGCGTTCCTTTGGATACTGAGATTTTAACTAAAGACGGTTGGAAGTTAAAAGATGAAATTTCAATTTCTGACAAAATCTATGGTTTTCAAAATGGAAACATTATTGACGATGAAATATTGGCACTCAATGAATATGATTTTGATGGCGAATTGATTGCTTTTTCTAATCGTTCACAAGAACAGTTATTAACACCTAATCATAGAGTGTTGAGATTAGGTTATAACGATAATAAAGAAAAGTTCTTTGTGGATGAGGCGAGCGCTTTGTTTGAAGCGAAGTCGCCAGTCAATGTGCCGGTTGCCGGGCTTATGTTACAGGATGATTATGCGATTTCGGATGATTTGATTCGGCAGAACGCTTTACAAGAAGAATTGCAGATTAATATTCTTAGAAAATGTTCTGAAAGACAAATCAAGTTATTTATTGATACTTGTATTCAAGAAGATGGCAAAAGCTTTGCGACCAAAGATAATAACATCAAAGATGGTTTGCAAGAATTAGCCGTTTTGGTTGGGTATGAAACCGAGGTGGTCGAGTATAAAAGTAGTGACAATGATTTATATTATATTATCGTTTTTACCAAGGGTTCAGCTAAAGTTACGCTGACGAACCAGAAAAAGGTTAACTATAAAGGTAAAGTCTGGTGCCCTACCACCGGTTCAAGTTATTGGATTGCGCGGAGAAAAGGCAGTGTTTTTATTACTGGTAATAGCCAAACCCCCTTTACTAACCTGACTTTTGACTGGGTATGCCCTGAAGATTTGCGCGAACAAATTCCCTATATTGGCGGCGAAGAAATGCCATTCAGCTATGGTGATTTACAAGTTGAAATGGATATGATTAATCGGGCTTTTATTGAAGTGATGACGGAGGGCGATGCGAAGGGGCGAATATTTACATTTCCACTGCCAACGTACAATATCACGCCTGATTTTCCTTGGGATAGCCCTAATGTGGATTTGCTGTTTGAAATGACGGCAAAATTTGGCTTGCCCTATTTTTCAAACTTTATCCGTTCTGATATGAAGCCTAATATGGTTCGCAGCATGTGTTGCAGATTGAGGCTTGACTTAACAGAGCTACTCAAACGCGGCAACGGCTTATTTGGATCATCAGAACAAACGGGCTCGCTCGGCGTTCTCACCATCAATTGCGCCCGCTTAGGCTACCTATATAAAGGTGACGAAGCCGGTTTATATCAACGCTTAGATACGCTATTAGAATTAGGAAGAGACAGCTTAGAAGTCAAACGGGAAGTCATTCAACAGTATATGGATAATGGCTTATTTCCCTTTACTAAGCGTTATTTGGGAACATTGCGTAATCATTTCTCTACGCTCGGTGTTAATGGCATTAATGAGATGATTCGCAATTTCAGCAATGACCAATATGATATTGCCAGTGAGTGGGGACAAGCGTTTGCGGTGCGTTTATTGGAACATATTCGCGATCGCATGGTGGAGTTTCAGGAAAACACCGGTCACATGTATAACTTGGAAGCCACACCTGCTGAGGGAACCACTTATCGTTTTGCAAAAGAAGATAAAAAACGTTATCCCGATATTATTCAAGCGGGTACTTCTGAACGTCCCTACTATACCAATTCATCTCAATTACCAGTTGGTTTTACGGATGATCCCTTTGAGGCGTTAGCACTTCAAGATGAACTTCAGACAAAATATACTGGTGGTACGGTTCTCCACCTTTATATGAATGAACGTATTTCCAACGCACAGGCTTGTAAGAACTTGGTACGGCGTGTGTTGGAAAATTACCGTTTGCCCTATATTACTATAACACCCACTTTTTCCATTTGCCCAGTGCATGGTTATTTAGATGGGGAATATGAATTTTGTCCATTATGTGACGAAGATAAATTATCTAACAAGGTGAAAAATGATGAAAAATAAAGTAAATGTTCAAACAAAATTGGAATCCTTAAATAATTTAACTGATTTCCAAGGATGCGTACTCTTGTCTGAAGCGGAACGGACTCGAACTGAAGTTTGGACTCGCGTTATGGGCTATCATCGCCCGGTTTCCGCTTTCAACCCTGGTAAAAAAAGTGAACATGCTGAACGATTACATTTTAAAGAAAATGGAGTAAGTACGCTTTGTCATTAACTTCAAAAAAAAACGGTCAGGTCTTAAATAGCAGACCGGTTTGTAGGGGTATTTAGAATTTGAAGTTTTTTTGAAAAACTGGGGTTCTGAACAGCGAATACTGCCCCTTCGTCAAAATCTATGAAACAACCAATTTTATCTATCAGTGGTTTAACCCCATTTACGACCTTAGATTTTCCCGGACATTTAGCCGCAGTGATATTTTGCCAAGGTTGTCCTTGGCGTTGCGGTTATTGTCATAATCCACATCTCCTAGATTTTCAGGTTAAATCAACCTTGTCTTGGGATAAAGTAGAACGTTTCTTGCAAAGTCGGCATGGGTTGCTTGATGCTGTTGTTTTTAGTGGTGGGGAACCTATTTTACAAAATGGATTGCTGGATGCGGTGAAACGAGTTCGTGATTTAGGATTTAAGGTTGCACTTCATACGGCGGGCATTAATTCAAATCAGATGGCTAAATTATTGCCCTATTTGGATTGGATTGGATTTGACGTTAAAGCACCATTTGCGCGTTATGCCATGATTACGGGTGTACCGGATAGCGGAAAACAGCCCGAAAAAAGTGCTAAATTAATACTTGAATCGGGTATTGCATACGAATTTCGTACCACAGTACATCCACAATTATTAAATGAAAAGACTTTATTGGAACTGGCCATGTCATTAGCCGATTTAGGCGTTCAACGATATGTCTTGCAAGACTGTCGCCCGGCGCACTGTTTAGATGCTTCGCTACAAACATTTTCACGTAATCAAGTGCTTGGTAATGAGAGGCTTATTCAAGACATTCTGGCACTTATACCTGAGACAATTGTGCGGAAGATGTGAGCATCAATTATAGTTATCCAGAAAAGTTTTGTCCCGATTAAAGACCTGACAGGTTTTGGAAACCTGTCAGGTCTGATTCAACATTGTGGATTTGATTTCATTCCTCATCGCCCTAAAATATTCTAGCCTATCGCCAACCACCAGGAGGAAACTGTGAACCTGCGCCACCTTGTTTCGCTTTTTGTTCCATAAACGCTTTCATTTTAACCTGCCTCTCTTCTATCATTTTCTGCTCGCTTATCGTTTTGTAACCCATCGGTAATTTAAAGAGAGCAGCAGAAACTTTAACATTCGTTTGAATATCGGTTATTTCATACATAACCATATCACCCTTTTTTCCCCCTTTCAGCACCAGTTTCATAGAAACGCCCTGTTTCCTCATTTTGGCTTTCAAGTCATCATACGCTTGTTGGCAAGGGTGAACAAACATCCCTTTGATTTTTCTTGAATTGATCATTTTATCTGACGCTTCAAGAAATGCATCAATGTGGGAAGCCACTTCTTTAGAAAAATAATTATCAGAACAGGCTTTACCTAACGCTTTGATCTGATAACGCTTAGTCGGATAGCCCGCAATATTTGGACCATTGCCCTTTTCAACTAATTCTGCATTGACAGAATCTCCCCAAGGCGGCTTTGGCATCGGATGCCTATTTGGTGGCAATTTTGGCGGTTTCCCGACAATATCCATTTCAATAATGCGTTTTTCCTTGACCTCAATCATATACGTTTTACTCTGAGCCAGATACATCAGAGTATAGTAATTGGAATTTTGGGTTTCTATGCGAACTTGTTGCCCTTCCATAATGATTTTTTCTGTATTTCCTTGTAGTTCGCGTTTAACCACCGTCGCAGCCCAACTTGTACTACACATACCGGCCAGTCCAATTATTATCCAGCGAGATAAATTCTGTTGTATTTTCATAAGACTCATTGTGTCTTGTTAATTTAATGTGAATTAATAGTTGAAAAACGGGATTACTAGCAAAGCTAAAGCATTTGAGTCGAGGCGAAAGTTTTTTCTTTAAAAAACTTTCGCCTTAACTGGAGTTTTTTGAAAAAAACGCCAACCTCGAATGGACGCCATCATCTCCAATAATTTATGCTTCAGTACTGAAGCTGTTATTTATAATCACATCAATCGTTTTCAAATGAGAGATAATTGTAGCATTTTTTTGAATGGTGAATGATGAATGATGAATGGTGAATGGTGAATAAAGTATTTAAAATCAGCTTGTTTGTATATGCGAATTAAGCCTTGAAATTGAAGTTCGAGGTTATCGTTTTTCTTCAAAAAACGATAACCTCGAAAACGCCGCTTTGGACGTTTATAGGAGTACATTCGAGGTTTGAGTTTTTTTTCAAAAAACTCAAACCTCGAATGCTTTAGCTTTGGAGGTTTATAGGAGTTCAACGCTTTAGCTTTGGACGTTTTGGTGGCAATGTGGATGAATGCTAATAGCCCTGTTTTAATTGTTAATTATTAATTATTAATTGTTAAGTGTTAATGCTGGAGGTTCTTGCAAAACTCTAAACACGCGAGTTTTAAGAAATCCGATTTTTGAAAAAAATCGGATTTCTAAGGCTAAAAACAGTTTTGCAAGAACCTCTGTTTTAAATTAAGCTCATGGGCATTTTTCATTTTCACTTGTTTCAAGAAAATTTGAGCTTATAATTTTAAATTTTATCAATCTAATCCTGTTCAAATTGCAAGGGCATAAATGATTAAAATAGCTATTATAGGTGGTACAGGCTACACAGGCGTTGAATTATTACGTTTATTAGCAAATCATCCACAAGCGCAGGTGCAAACAGTCACTTCTCGTACCCAAGCTGGAAAACCCGTGAACGAATTATTTCCTAATTTGCGGAGACATTCAGATTTAGTTTTTACTGATCCTGCAAAAGAAAATTTTGCAGACTGTGATATTGTATTTTTTGCCACGCCCAGTGGTATTGCAATGCAAAGTACCCCTGATTTACTGAAAGCAGGTATTAAGGTGATTGACTTAGCCGCCGATTTTCGTCTTAAAGATGTGAGCGTTTGGAATAAATGGTATGGTATAACACATGTTTGCCCTGACTTGCTCAATGAAGCAGTGTATGGTTTGCCTGAAATCAATAGGGCAGAAATTGCTAAAGCACGTTTAGTGGCTAATCCTGGATGTTATCCTACCGCAGTGCTATTAGGATTTTTACCCTTATTAGAAGCAGGCATTATTGACGCTGAACATTTAATAGCAGATGCAAAATCGGGTGCAAGTGGTGCAGGGCGTAAAGCCAGCATATCCACTTTGATGGGAGAAATGGGGGAAAGTTTTAAAGCTTATGCTGTTTCAGGGCATCGCCATTATCCAGAAATTTGTCAAGTTTTAAATGCAAAGACGCAAGTGGGTTTAACTTTTGTTCCCCATTTAGTACCAATGATACGTGGCATTGAGGCGACTTTATATGCCAAGCTATTGCATGATGTGAGTTTAGAAGAAATACAGCTTTTATTTGCAAAGCGTTATCAAGATGAGCCATTTATTGATGTTTTGCCCCCCCAATCTCATCCAGAAACACGCAATGTGCGCGGCGTGAATATGTGTCAATTAGCAGTGCATCGCCCTCAAGAGAGTGATACGATTGTCGTCTTATCAGTCATTGATAATTTAGTCAAAGGCGCAGCAGGGCAAGCGATTCAAAATATGAATATTATGAGTAATTTACCAGAAGAGATGGGATTAACAGGAGTCGCATTGTTGCCCTAAATCAGGGAAGGTTGAACAGGTTTTGAGATTTAAGTTTTTTTGAAACTACTCAGGGCAACCATAAAGGATTGCCCCTACAATATTCTTATGTCGAGTGACGAAAATATTCTTATTATGTCGTAGGGGCAATCCCTTGTGGTTGCCCTGATTATGTCGTAGGGGCAATCCCTTTATGGTTGCCCTGAGTAGTTACGTTTTTTGAAACTAAACCTGTCAGGTTTGTTGATATAAGTGAGTAACCAAACAATGCAAATACAATATCGATATCGCCCCCCAAAAAAACCTAAGCTAAAAGTCAGTGTGATGAATATCAAACCCTATCGCTCTTGGATTTGTCCACTATTGATTGTGCTATGTATCATCATTATGATAGCGGGAGGGTTATTTTTATGGGAACGTAATATTCAAGATTTCAGAAAAGGTAGGCAAGTGGTTATCGCGCAACAATTAGAAGAAATTGATAAAGCGCGTCAAGTAGTTGAAAAGGCTTTCCAGAAAAATACGACTTTAGCACAACAAAAAGCCGATTTAATTGTAAAAAATAAGACTTTACAAGATAAACTGGCGACGACAATGCGTACAACGCAAGTTGATCAAAAAACTTATACACAAGTGCTTCAATCCTTAAATAAATTACAGATAAAAAATAGTGATTTAAAAGAAGAACTGATTTTTTATCAACGCCTGCTCACCTCTCCAAACTTGGAAAATCCTGTGGAAGTGAGCAGTTTTACGCTCAATGATGATAATGGACTCTATCCTTATAAACTGGTACTCACACAATTAACAAGAGCATTAAAATTGGCAGAAGGGACGATAGAAATTCAACTTATTGGTGAAATACGTGGCAAAACAAAACGCTTGGAAATGAAAGAAATCACAAAAAATGCGATAAACTCACTCAGATATCAACTGCTTTATTTTCAACGCATAGAAAATAAGTTAATGTTGCCAAAAGGATTTAAACCGCGTATTGTCATTATTCGTCTTTTGCCAAAAGATCAAAAATACGCTAACGAAGTTCGTTTCAAATGGGAAAATTTATCTCCAAAACAGGAGCAAAAAAAATATGTGGGGAAATCGTAAAAAAAAGGTCGCTCAAATTGATTCATTAATTGGTCACAACACAAGAATAAAAGGCGAAATTAATTTTATTGGGGGGTTACATGTTGATGGTTATATTGAGGGCAATATCATTGCGACGAATGATGCCATATTCACCCTAAGTGAACAAGGTGAAATCGAAGGTAATGTACGAGTGCCTAATATTATTCTCAATGGCAAAGTTAAAGGTAATGTGTATGCAGAAGAACATGTTGAATTAGCCCCTAATGCCCATGTCACTGGTAGTGTTTATTATAATCTAATCGAAATGACAACAGGTGCGAAAGTAGATGGAAATTTGATACACCGTGCAGAGATGCCAGATCAGCCAGAATTTTCCTTAGAACATAACTAAAAAACCCGCTTTAACAAAACCTAAAAATGATTAATGGTGAATGATTCACCATTCGAGAGTCGAGGTTAAAGTTTTTTTAAAAAAAACTTTAACCTCGACTTGAGTTTTTCTTTAAAAAACTTTAACCTCGAAACCATTAATCATTCACCATTCATCATTCGAGGTTTGAGTTTTTTTTTCAAAAAACTCAAACCTCGAACGAGGTTTGAGTTTTTTTTTCAAAAAACTCAAACCTCGAAACCATTCATCATTCATCATTCATAAGAGCCTCTTGCAAAACTCGCTTTTTCGAGTTGAGATTTAGAAATCGAGGCTAAAGTTTTTTCTTCAAAAAAACTTTAGCCTCGATTCGATTTTTTCAAAGGATTTCTTAAACATCATACGTTTCGAGCTTAGAAATCCGATTTTTTCAAAAATC
>JAOZSV010000051.1 GCA_029939505.1 Thiotrichaceae bacterium
TCGTGAATCGAAATTGGCAAACCTCTGAGGTTTTGGAAACCTCTGAGGTTTTTCGACGCTTCTATTCACTTGCTAATGTTGTCGTCTTTATCACCAATTCAGAACGTAGGATAGATGCAAGATCATCCAAATGTTCCAATGGATTGGCTCCCTCTTTCACATAAAGCGCGTAGAAAGTATAAGTGCCGCCTAAGCCTGGCATCAGTTCCAAATCCACAAAACGATGAGAAAGTGCAAGCGTTTCCAAAGATTCCTTAAATGCTTGAGGTGTCGGCGCGAATGAATTAACGAGCAAGTCCGTTTTATAAAACAGATGACCGGATGGCAATTGAATAGCCGTCCATAAGTCAACACGATTAAAACGATCCGCTTTGACGTTGAGGGCAATATCTATCTGAATGGCCTCACCTATTTTATAAGACTCTTTCAGTCCTTTAAATTCAACACAAGCCCATTGTGCCTGAGTGGTATCACATTCGCTGACAATTTCACTGACAATTCCACTGGTGGCTAAAAACCCTGTCTGTAGTGGTGAAGAATTGGGGAAAACAAAAGGTTGCCCAAAGGTGTAAGTGATGGCATTGTCATTGGCTACGATATGATCGCCACCGGCTGAGATAACTTGGCGATCCAGTGTATCAGCGTTGACAATTGTGCTGAGGCTGGCGAGTAGTGTGCCTAGCAGCATTGTCAATGTTCTGTGTTTTTTAGGGATTTTTAGCATGGGTTAATCCTCATTTTCTGGTTTTTTTTTGGTTTTCTGGTTCCAAAACTCTGTTTGGGAATCCATTCAGGGACGCTCTGCGTCCCGCAACGCGGAGCGTTGCATAAGGCATTTCCAACAGAATGTTGGGAACGAGATATATTTACTGACAACAATAAACAGCACCAGCAGTAGCCCATATACTCTGTTCACCTTTACTATACTTACCATCTGGGCAACCGTCCAAAGCATTTGTTAAACACACTCCAGCAACATAGTACCCATCAGGACATATATATACACCATGAGTTATTATGGCATGCCACGAACAGTTCAGTTGTTTAATGCCCCCTGCTGATCCTTGTGGTCCCTGATCACCTTGATCGCCCTTTTCACCTTTTGGACCCTGTGAACCTGTTGAACCTGCAACTCCTTGTGGTCCCGAATCACCTTTTGGCCCCTGTGAACCTGTTTTTCCTGCAACCCCTTGTGGTCCCGAATCACCTTTTGGCCCTTGTGATCCTGTTGGTCCAGCAACCCCTTGTGATCCCGAATCACCTTTGTTGCCATTTTCGCCTTTTGGTCCCTGTGAACCTGTTGATCCTGCAACACCTTGTGATCCCGAATCACCTTTATCACCCTTTTCACCTTGTGATCCCGAATCACCCTTCTCGCCTTGTTCGCCCTTTTCACCTTGCGGACCCTGCGAGCCTTCTACTCCTCCCGCCTTATCAGCACAGTTCCAACGACTGCCATTCCACTCTGCCACCTGACCACTCGTACAAGACAAGCTGTTTAAGGTGTCATGTTCTACCGTATTGGCATGAAAGGCGTAAGGCACGCTGGAAATAGGTATCGTCTGTGAAATGCCATTGACTTCAATATGCAATTGAAGTACTTGACTAAAATCAACATTGGCCAGACTCATTTGATTACCTAGCAGTACGCTAAACACGCCTTTATTGACTGACACGCCATAATGCTGTTCCGTCCAATCTGTACCAGGGATGAAAAAGGTAATATCAGTCGCCCCTTGTACCTGATTACCCGACGCATCCGACAAATGCGCTTGAAACGTGATAGTGCCAGGTACGTCGGCATAACCCACAAAAGGCATGATACCCAGTAACAGCACAAAAAGTGCTTTTAAAGCAGATTTTTTCATTTGTAAACTCCTCAAATGGTGATACAACGATAAAAAGAGCGTAATCGGGAGGGTCTAATCTGGAGAGATCGTTTATTACTCTACCCATTTACACCCACATACTATATATATGGAGGCCATTTTTTCAAAATCAAGTCCTTTTTGAAAAAAAAATTTTGACAAGTCGGTCTTGAGCAGTATTTAACTTTAGACAGGGCGATGTCACAGGTTTGACAAAATATTTATCCTTATATTTATCCTTAATGAGTTCCCTCCGAAAAGTCGAAAATATCGGTATATGAGAATGCTAAGATTTCAACTTATTGAAAACAAAGATATTTATATATTAGTGATTACTTATATACCCTTTTAAAATGACTTTCTGGAGGGGACTCAATAATGAGCCTCTTGCAAAACTTGCTTTTTCGAGTTTAGATTTAGAAATCCGATTTTCCCCTCGTTCCTAAGCTCCAGCTCTCATCGTTATACACCAGTTTTTAAGTCATTGATTGTCGGGTGTATAAGCGATAGCGTCATACACCAAACCACGAAAAAGGTGGATGACGCGACGCTTATCCACCCGACATTTAGCCATTTTTGACTGGTGTATAACGATGAGAGCTAGAGCTTGGGAACGAGGGTGGGGAGAAATTTATTTCAAGGCGAAGTACTTACAAAAAACAAACTAAAGATTTGGATTCCTTGCATGGTTTTATGTTAGGATATATTTACAGATTTAACGTTTAAAGAAATCCGATTTTTTTGACCGTTTAAAAATGATTTTTCAATGCGAATTAAAAGTTAAAATAAAAAAAATTCTTAATTCGCATTTTCAATGATTCATGGCGATTAAAATGTCTAAAGATAAAGAAGAAAAAATAATCCAAGTAAACTATCGAATCACTTATGAACCTTTGCCACATGAAAGCATCGAAAAGTTGCCCCCTCCGATTCAGGATCGGTTAGAAGAATTATACGAATTAACTCAAACCAATCCAGATAGAGCAATTCCCTATTTGGTTGACTTGACTGAGAAATATCCTGAAGCCCCTGTTTTTGATAATTACCTGGTATCCGCTTATGAAGCAACTGGACAAAGAAAAAAAGCCATCGCACTCATAGAAGAAGCGTATCATAAACATCCTGATTACTTCTTCGCCAAGGTGAACTATGCTTTTCATTGTCTGAAAAACAACAAATCTGAAAACATTCCTGACATTTTTGAACACCAATTTGATTTAAAGTTGCTCTATCCGCATAGAGATATTTTCCATGCCGCTGAATTTATTTCTTTTAACGCGGTGATGGCTTTATATCATCTTGCGAAGGCTCATCGTGGAGTAGCAGAAAAGTACTACGATGTACTTTATGACTTAGAGCCGAATAACACTTTGACTCAAAAAGTCAAACATCAACTGTATCCGAGCATTTTCCAAAGGATTTTACAGAAAATCGCCAATAATTCTTTAAAAAGAATTAAAAGGAAACGGGAATCCATGAGGGAAAACGCTAAATCCACTTATGCTAACTATTCAAAAGAATTTTAATGACTTCCTGGCTTAACCAATTAGCTCCCCGTGAGCGTCGTGTTTTAATTATTGGGGCGGTGACTTTAGTGATCATAACGGGATATTTTATGCTTTGGGAACCCCTTATCACTGCCCGCTCCCAATTGGAAAACGTGGTTGCTGCTCAACAAACCACCTTGCGCTGGATGACTGATGCTGCCGCTGAGGTTCAACAATTACGCCTACAATCCAATACATCGCCTACAAAAACGCATAAACAATCTTTACTCACTCTGGTTGATAAAAGTATCCGTACCGGGATACTCGCCAAAACTAACAAGCGTATTGAGCCAAAGGGAAAGCATAAAGTCCAAGTGCGTTTTAAGACGGTTAGTTTTACGGCATTAATGCGTTGGTTAGGGCAATTGTACAATCAACATCAGATAGAAATGAGTCAAATTCGTATTGAACGTCAACAGGCAGCAGATCAGGTTAAAGTGAATTTGACGTTGTACCATGGAGTCCCAACGCTTTAGCTTTGGGCGTTTATAGGAAAAATAGGTCTGATTCAACATGATGGAATTTATTTCATGCACGTTCCTTATTACGCCCAAAGCGGAAGCGTTGTACTCCAAAGCGGAAGCGTTGAACTCCAAAGCGGAAGCGTTAAACTCCAATCAGTAAAAATCCCGTAATCTCACAGGCAAACGTTTTGCCCCCCATCTACCCGCCTCCGCATTGAATAATCCCGCACAAGTTGTACCGCATTGCTCACATTTACCATCTGGCGTTAAATGCCAATCACTTAAAACGTACCAATCGCGTTCAATCAGTTTATAACCACAATGATGGCAATAGGTGCTTTCACCCTCTTGATCATGCACATTTCCTGTGTAAGCATAATGTACGCCATTCTTTAATGCAATACGGCGAGCCATTGTCAATGTCTGAGGCGGCGTTGGGGATTTATTTAACATTTTCCATGAAGGATGAAAGGCGGTAAAGTGCATCGGTACATCCGCCCCCAGATTTTCTACAACCCATTGTGTCATTTCTTCAAGTTCTTTTTCTGAGTCGTTTTCACCGGGAATAAGCAATGTCGTCAATTCAAACCAAACATCTGTTTCATCTTTAAGGTAGCACAACGTATCAAGTATCGGTTGTAAATGCCCTCCCGTCAATTTATGATAAAATTTCTCAGTAAATGCTTTTAAATCGACATTGGCGGCATCCATTTCACTAAAAAAGGCTTCCCGTGGCTCATCGCAAATATAACCTGCAGTGACGGCGACGGATTTAATATCCTGTTTGCGGCATTCCTTAGCAACATCAATGGCATATTCATGGAAAATAATGGGATCATTATAAGTGAAAGCAACGCTGCTACAGCCCAATTGTTGAGCAGCGCGAGCAAGTGCGTCTGGAGCCGCTTGTTCAGAAAGTGTATCCATTTCTCTGGATTTACTCATATCCCAATTTTGGCAAAATTGACAAGCGAGGTTACAACCGGCTGTGCCAAAAGATAAAATGGGTGTGCCTGGTAAAAAATGATTGAGTGGTTTTTTTTCAATCGGATCAACGCAAAAGCCGCTTGAACGTCCATAAGTGGTTAAGACAATTTGTTGGTTTTGATTGGCTCGCACAAAGCAGAGTCCCTGTTGTCCTTCTTTGAGTGAGCAAGCGCGGGGGCATAGATCACATTGGATTCGCCCCCCTTCTACTTGATGCCAGTAACGAGTAGGTACAACGGTTTGTAATAGGCTTTTTTTCATTTTAATACTCTGGGGGAATGGTGAGTTTGATACCGGTTTAAGACCTGACAGGTTTTTGAAACCTGTCAGGTCTGTCGTTTATTGAGTTTGATATCTGACAGTCGTTTTTCTAGGAAATCAATTCTGCCGTATAGCGTTCCACTTTAATCGTATTTGACCAATAATTTTGTGATAATCCCGCTTTCTGCTTTAAGTGTTGAAGAAATTCTTTTGGTTCTTTTAACGATTCCCAGACGGCGGGTAGAAATGTACCTTTATACATCCCTTCCGTTAAGATTAAACCGTCTATTCCAGGACGCAATTGTTGGATAAGCTGTTCTTCAGAATCAAACGACATCGGTTCTGGAAGACTGAGGATGGAAATATGGAGTTCTAAAAGAGCCAATTCGTTATCTTGTAGCCTTGGAAAACGGGGATCAGAAAAGGCGGCGGCATAAGCATGATCAGCAACATCGCTGACTAAGGATTGGTAGGCGGTAAGCGTACCGATACAACCGCGTAGTTGCTTATGAATTTCTAATGTGACAAAAGTCGCCCTGTTTTCTTGTAGTTCTTCTGCATAATCAGAAGGTTCTACTTTTAGCGGCTTGTTTTTTTCCAAACCGGTTTTAATGGATTCTTTAGCCACTTGTAATAGTGTTTGTACATTTTCTCTAGTTAAAGACATAAGCACCGTACCCCACTACTTGATCTTTCGGACCGGCCGTATCGCCAGAATTACGCAAATCTATTGTCTTTGCGTGCATTTTTTTGCGTCGCGCAATATGTAGCAGCCCACTGATAGGAATGCGTCCACAGGCTTGTTCATGGTGAATCTCATCAAGACGTAAATTTTCGATAGCTTGAGAGATTGAATCGTCCATTTTTTGTGCTGTTTTGTAATCATGATAATGACTTAAATCAGAACTGATGACGATCACCGTTTCTTCACCGCCCCAGAGTTTGTCTAACACTTCATCAATTTCTTCAGGCGTTGCTTCACCAACGACTAAGGGGATGAGCGTGAAATCATCTAAAACCTCTTGAAGAAAGGGTAATTGGACTTCGAGGCTATGTTCACTCACATGAGCTTCTTCTCGTACAGAGACTTGGGGAAGCGAAGTGATTTCATTAATCGCTTGCGTGTCTATTGGGATAAGCCCTAAAGGGGTCGCAAAGTTTGTCATCTGAGTGACTGCAACTCCTTTCAGTGGAATTCGGTGCGATGGACCAAGCAGTACGACTTTAGTAATCATAAGATGTGCAGGTGCAAGTCGCGCATAGACACTTGCTGCGATTGGTCCAGAATAAATATAACCGGCATGTGGTGCAATTATCGCCTTGGGGACTGGCTCCCTTGAAACCTTTGTTTCATTTAGAAATTTTCTCATCATTGTCTGCAATTCATCTGGATGCTCTGGATAGAACAAACCAGCAACTGCGGGTGTTCTTATATTCATTTCTCTTTCTCGCTCATCAAGTGTTTTCGTTATTCAACAATAAGGAATGATAACTCATGCAGGTTTGTACTCAGCGGTTAGCCTTGAAATCAATTTCAAGGCTAAAAGCATTCGAGGCTAAAGTTTTTTCTTTAAAAAAACTTTAGCCTCGAATAGTCTGCTAAAGCGGACTAATGCTGGAGGCGGAAATATTCAGGCCATCGAGAAATCCGATTTTTTTCAAAAATCGGATTTCTTTGCCTTTAAAATGGTCTGGGAATTTCCGCCATCCTGTACTAATTAAATAATTTATAATTGAGCTGATCCTGCTTTAGCTGTCAGCTTTGAAATTGATTTCAAGGCTGAGTAGTGACGCAATTTTAAAAAAATCGCTTTAAAATCAAAATATTAAAAAGTTCTATTCGTTATATGGATAATATTTTGCCCATGAATTTATCCAAAAAACTCAATGGCACGGATGACAAACATGAGTAATTCATCAATAGACTGCTCATCTTTTTTTTGAGTATATCATATATTTCTTATAAGTATGGTATATTGATTTAATTAGAAAACGCAAACTGGAGTAAAGATGAAAAAACGAGTATTATATGGTGTAGCAAATTATCAAGAAATTATCCGAGAAAACGGTTATTTCGTTGATAAAACCCATTACATTGAAAAACTAGAACTGAGCAAAAATCAGGTTTTTCTACGTCCACGCCGGTTTGGTAAATCTCTCTTTTGCCAAATGCTGGAATGTTACTACGATGTCAACCAACTTGATGATTTTGAAAAGCTGTTTGGACAGACTTATATTGGGCAACATCCGACTTCTCAGCATAACGCCTTTTTCGTTTTACACTTGGATTTTTCCATCGTAGAACCCACTGGCACGCTGAAAGAGATTGAAGACAGTTTTAACTTGATTTGCAACTTGCGCTTGCGAAAGATTGTTAACCAAAATCAAAAGTGGTTTAAAGACAAAGTGAGTATAGAAGTCAAAGCTAAAACGTCATTCAATTTCCAATCACTTATTATGTTCATCCAAGAGCATAAGGATTTGCCAAGGCTGTATGTGATTATTGATGAATATGATAACTTTGCCAATCAACTGATTACAGGGCATAAAGAACCTTTGTATCGAGAACTCACTGCGGATGACGGTTTTCTCAAAACATTTTTCAAAACCTTGAAGGAAGGCTGTAAAACGGGTGTCATCGCGAATGTCTTTATTACTGGCGTGTTGCCGATTGCGATAGATGACATGGCTTCTGGGTATAATATTGCTAACTTCATTACTTTAGTTCCGGAATTTGAAACGATGTTAGGTTTTACCCAAACAGAAGTGGTGCAGCTATTAGATGAAGTCTATCAAGATTATCAACTTGAACCGGCTAATCGCTCGGAAGTAGAAGAGGTGATCAAGAACCATTACAATGGTTATCACTTTGTCACGCCAGAGGGTGAAGCACTCTATAATTCCACCCTAGTGATGTACTTTTTAAACCGACTTTGTCGGGAAAAAAAGATTCCCAAACATTTGATTGATCTCAATCTGAAAACCGACATTTCTTGGGTAAGACGCTTAACCGCCTCAAATCCCAAAAACACCGAAGAATTTGTGGATCAACTCACATTACATAATCGGATTGCTTATGACGATATGCTCCTCGTCGAAAAATTCAATCTTCGAGGTTCAAGTTTTTGCGCGCAAAAACTTGAACCTCGAATCCAATTCTTTGAAAAGGGGTTTTTTCCCATTTCATTTTTCTATTTGGGCATGTTGACTTTGCGCGATGACTTTTATTTGAAATTGCCTAATCTCAATATGCGCCAAATTTTTGTGGAATATTTCAATGAAATCCACCATATTGATGTTTCGACTCAATATGCTGAGATAATGCAAGGCTTTGTTAATGAACCGAATTTGGAGCAACTGTTTAGGGGTTATTGGGAAAAATACGTTTCGCAATTACCAGAAGCGATTTTTGCCCAAGTTAATGAGAATTTTTATCGCACGACTTTTTATGAATTATGTAGTCGCTATTTATCTCGCTGGTTTCTGTGGCATGTTGAACGCTCTTATCCGCAAGGTAAAAGCGATTTGGAATTTGTGGGCAAGTATAACGAGAAGTTGGCCGGATTGCGTTGGGTGATTGAATTTAAGTATTATTCCAATACAGCACTCAAAAAGTCTAAAACCCGTATTGAGAATTGGGAATTGCTGGAAGAAGACACTTTGCAAATCAAAGGCTATGTGGAAGGCTTAAAAAAAGAATATCCAGAAGCGCGAATTTCGCAGTTTGTGATTTATTGTTTTGGAAATCAGGGATTTCGTGTTTTTAATGGTGAATGGTGAATGGTTTCGAGGTTTGAGTTTTTTTAAAAAAAACTCAAACCTCGAATGGTGAATTTTAAGAAATCCGATTTTTTCAAAAAATCGGATTTCTAAAATATTTGCCGCTCAGAAACCGAGTCAATTAAGAAACCGAGTTTTTTGAAAAAACTGGGTTTCTAAAACCCGTGTTAATTATTCACATCGCTCAGAAAGCGTTTATACTTCTTATCAGATTGAGCCACATGATGAACCAGCCAATTAACTAATTTCTGTTGAATGTGAAGGGCTAAATATAAATGCCCTTCCTTATTTTGTTCATATTCCCGTTTAAACTTATTGAACATTTCAATGAACGTCGTATGTTGAACTTTATGCGCCGCATAATCAGGATAATCAACTTGTTTCATGACGGTTTCTTCTGTCTCAAAATGGATAACAATATACGTTTCCAAAAAGTCCAATATTTCAAGTTCGCCTTCATCATCATTATTACCAATATAAGTTAGCAACTTATTGAAATTGTTGAATAATTCTTTATGTTGCTCATCAATGAGGGGATGATTGACAGAAAGAGCAGGTGTCCATTCAATCTTGAAAAGGGCAACTAACTGTGCTTTAATCCTTCTAGGAATGCTGGTAAAGTGGACGTGCAATGTGTTTTCATTATCCCCATCACTTAACACCTTCGCATAAACATCCTCGTCTGCCACTTGGGAATTTGGCAGATTAAAATTCATTTTCAGATTGTTCAGCGCTTTCGGGAGCAATGCCTTTTCAACATCGCAGCGAATTAAAGCCCCTTTAGGCGACAGTTTGAACAGAGTACCATTAACACTCTGATCGCTCACCTTTTTGCCATCAAGTATGTTGTATTGTAGTGAAATTTCTTTCTGCAATGGCAGAAAAATTTCTTCTTCTTGGTGCAAATAGAGATTATATTTCCCAGCGATGCCATTGAGCTCATAAATTGTAATAGGCTGTTTAATACCTTTGGGTTTAATCGTTTTTTCCGAATGAATCTTAACAAGCTCACTGACTTTTTTAAAAGTCGATTCTGAAATCAATATTTGCCCACCGATGGAATATGATTCAATACGATAGGTTAAATTCACACCGTTACCAATTGCACTATATTTTAGGCGTTTTTCAGAACCGATATTGCCCACCACCACTTCACTGGTATTAATACCAATACCAATTTCCAAGGGTGCAAAGCCCCGCGATTGAATTTGCTCATTGATTTTATCCATCGCTAACTGCATAGCCACCGCACAAGCAATCGCCCTTTCCGGATCATCTTCGCGAGCGATTGGGGCACCAAAAAAAACTAAAAGTCCATCTCCAAGAAATTCATTAATCGTTCCCTGATATTCATTAATCACATCCACCATCGTCGCCAGATAAAGATTAAGAATTTCAATCACTTCTTCTGGGGGCAATTTATTGGCTTGGGCGGTGAATCCTCTTATGTCAGAAGTTAAGATCGTAATCTCTCGCCGTTCGCCACCGAGTTTTAAACCAGATTTCGTTTCGAGTAACATATCAACAATTTCATCACTCAAATGAGAACCAAATACTTGACGAAGTAACTGGTTCTTTTGTTGCAGTTGGGTGGTGCGCTCGATCACTTTTTGTTCCATTGTACGGTATAACTCGTTCAATTCAATTTTCTTTCTTTCTAGCTGGAGCAAATCACGATAACCTCTTAATCCTGCCATTGCCGCAACCAACAATTTTCCCTGCGTCATTTCAGACTTGAGCTTATAGTCGTTAATGTCATAGTTCTCTATAACCAATTCTTCTGGTGCTTCACCCGGTTGCCCAGTGTGGAGAATGATTCGCACCAAATGCTGTTGTAAAGTATTGCGGATATATTTGACTAACTGTAAGCCCGCATCATTTTTTTCCATCACAACATCTAAGAAAATAAGAGCCGTGTCTGGGTGCTTTTTTAATAAGGACTTTGCCTCCTCGCCGGAATTGGCAAAAATCAGATTGAGTGCTTTTTCTTGAAAAACAAACCCATCTAAGGCAAAGCGTATGACATCATGAATTTCTGGCTCATCATCTATCACCATCACTTTCCAAGTCGTTGCATCATGGCTTATCCATTCATTTTTCTCTGTTAGCAAAACATTTTTTTCAGCGATTTGGGTCTCATCAGGCGAAGAAGTCGGTGGAACCTCTTCCTCTTCCTCCGCCCAAACCAATTCATCATTTTCCTCTGCCCAGAGCATTTCATCGTCATCTTCGTTGCCCGATAAATCGGGATTATCATTAATGTGATTTGTCATATTTTACCGTTATAAACCCGGGAGAGACCTGTCAGGTTTTGAAAACCTGACATATCTGAACCGGTATATTTTGCGAGTGAGTTTAGCACTTCCCCGTTTGCACAAATTTCGGATGAACAGTCACCCCCGTCTCAGTATAATCGACTTCAAAGCGTTGGCGATTAGTTTCATCAACCGTTTCAACAAATAAGACTAACCAAATTTCCGTCACGCCTAATTTCCGTCCATATTTTGCCGTCTGTTTTAACGCTTTACGATAGCTATGTTGATTGGTAAACGTCTTTAATTCTAATCCAAACAATTGCCCAGCATAACGTATCAATAAATCAATTTGACCATTACCCGTTGGAAATTCGGGTTGAACTTGTACCTCATAGCTGTCGAAAAAATTGACCAAATAGAGATAAAGATGAAAATGAAATACCGCTTCATACACCCGTAAATCATTTTGACGACGCGGTGCATTTTTTAACACTTGTTCTTGATTTTCTTGCAAATACGCTTCATAGCGACGTAACAATTGAGGAATGTGCAAAGTCTCTTCCGTTATCGTGTCCAACAAATCATCAAAGGGATCATATAAGCCATCCAAGCCATTATACAATTCTCTGGAAAAATAGTTGAACAATTGCTTTTGTATATAGGGGCAAGGAAATTTGACATAATTTTCAGTCACATTGACTTCATCAATTTCCACGACTCCATTCATATAGAGAAAATTGATAATAGGATCATGGTAGGTAAATTTGACCTTATTTTTTGTTTGGAACAGCTCCAAAATAAACGGTTTATAAAGTTCTTGTTTAGCCTTGCTGACAATATTCAAAATATTGTTATTTGGCAACACGTTACATGCCGCGATATAAACCTCTTCAAAATAAGCGAGAGTAATGGGTTGATCTCTTGCATAAATTTCGGTCAACACTTCCCCAAACCAGCACGTTAAACCGGGCTGTCCTTTAAATTCAGACCAAATCCGTTCCACCGCTTCTGGAGCGATAGACTGCCCACTTTCTTCTTGATAGCTCTTAAAGAGAGAAAGCACTTCATCATGAGTCAAATTAGGGATATGCACACTACGTTGGACATTAAAGGGCGAACCTTTGACATTTTCTATCCCTAATACCGTGCGTACCCCAATTAAAGCCAAGCCATGTAATAGGTAATCTTTCTCAGCGGTGGATTTGTCCACTTGGCTTTGACGACTGTGGTAAATATTACGAAAGAAACTGACTAAACCCGCGAGAACCGGTTCAGCAAGCCCATCAAACTCATCCAATATCAAAACCAAGGGCTTACGAAGGGTTTCCCGTTTAAACAAAAGATCAAAATCTTCTAAGGTATTTATACTTCGCTTTTCTAAGCCCAATTTGTAGATCACTTCCCTGCCTATGATTTGAGCGACACGATTCACATCAGTCACATTGTAGAGATGTTGCAAAGGTAGCATAACCACATCAAACTCTGGTTCTTGCTCAAGGGTGAAAAGGACTTCTTGCATAATCCAGCTTTTGCCCGTTTGCCGCGGTGCCCAGATTGTGATGAAATGTCCGCCTTCATCAGGCACTTCTCCCTTTAATTGTGTGAGAGTATTGGCACATAGGCTCTTCCTAGGTGTGTAGTAATGTAATTTGGGGGTCCATAAGATGAAAATTTTCGCATTATTCTCCTGCCAACTCTGATTTTGACCTGACAGGTTTTCTTTTGAACCTGTCAGGTCTGGTTTTGATTTTTACCCGTTTTTTTTCAACCTGCCAACTCTGGTTTTGACTTTGACTAAGAAAGCGGCAAAGTAATAATAAACGTCGTGCCAACACCCACCGTACTTTCAACCTGGATTGTCCCTTTTAATTTTTGTGTCACCAAATTATAAGTAATATGCAACCCTAAGCCAGTACCGCCCTTGTTACGTCCCGTTGTAAAAAAGGGGTCAAATATTTTGGGTAAATGTTCTGTGGGTATACCACAACCATCATCGCTATATTCAATAATAACTTGCTCTGCTTCGCGACGAATATCAAAATATAACTTTCCTTTCTCTCCTTCTTGATAGGCATGAGTGATGGAGTTCATCAGCAAATTAGTGACGACTTGTGAGAAAGCGCCAGGATAGCTGTTTATCTCAATCTGCTCATCTCCATTCAGGGTAATCTGATGTGTTTTTTGAAGTTTTGGCTTTAAAGCAACCAACATGTCTTCAAGATACTTTTTAACCACAAAGAAACGTTTTTCCAAATTGCTTTGGTCAACGGCGACTTGCTTAAAGCTTTTCACCAACTCACTCGCCCGTTCCAGATTCCTTACAATAAGCTGGCTACCATGGTTGACTTGGTCAAAATAGGTACCCATGCTTGATTTTTTCAACTGATTGCTTTTAAAGGCGTTTATGGCGACATCGGTCCTTTTTGTCAAGGTAGAAGCTGACATTAATCCAATACCAATGGGCGTGTTGATTTCATGAGCCACCCCGGCGACTAACCCCCCTAATGAAGCCATTTTTTCCGACTCGACTAATTGGGCTTGAGTCGTTTTGAGATGATCGAGGGCATCAGATAGTTCTTGGGTGCGTTCAGCCACTTTTTGTTCTAAATTATTGTATAATAAAGAGTTTTCAATAGAAATCGCGATTTGCGAGGATAAGAGATTTAACACTTCCAACCTTTTTGGCGTAAATGCCCCTGTCGTCAAATTGTTTTCTAAATACAAAATACCTGTCAATTGCCCTTGATTGACGAGCGGCGCACATAACACCGATTTTGGGCGGTGTTTAATAATATACGGAAGTTGGGTGAAATTGCCCTCTTGTGTCGCATCGTGCAAAATCACATTTTCTTGAGTACGAGCAACATAGCGAATAATTTGGGCAGGAACCTGTTCACTGGCTTCAATAGCCAAAGATTGCAAGACAGTAATCTCATCACTATCAACTTGCCCTTCTGCTTCGATAAACCAATTATCTTGTTTAGGCAAAAGCAAGAAACCCTTTTCCGCCCCGGCATTTTCAATGACAAGGTGCATCATTTTCTCCAAGAGTCGGCTCAAAACGATTTCTCCTGACAGGGTTTGAGCCGCCTTCATGATACTGTTCAAATCTAGCCATTCTGAACTGGTAGAAGTTGAAGCCGTTGTTCCCCTTACTGAAATAGTGGCATTTGTTGAAATGACACGAGCCGTTTTTTGATTTTGAGACAGAAATTGCGGATATCTCGTTTCTAAATGTTTGACTTTAGCTGATGCACCCCAGCGAGCGTAGAGATAATGAGCTTCGGTTAAGTAACCTATAGCCGCTTTGTCTTTGCCCTGGGAGAGATAAAATTTAGCCGCCAATTCATTAGCTAAGGCTTGATTCTGAACAAACTCATTTTCTTGTTGAGCAGACGCAATGGCTTGATCATATAATTCAGCGGCTTCCCAATTATGACCTTCAATACGATTTTTTTCAGCGGTAATGAGGAAATATTTATGTTGGAAATTTTCTGGACAATTATCAGCCCATCGTTTCATTTGTTGCTGATATGTTTCTAGCGTTTTCCAGTAACTCACTTTTTCTGTGTCTGAAAAGGATTCATAAAGCGCAGTAATCGTTAACGCATGATAAAGATAATATTCAGCCTCTATCGCAAAACCCGAAAAAATAAATTTTATTTCTTGGGTAGCTAAAGCCATTTTAAGCGCTTCAGGATAGTTTCTATAAATGAACAAAAGTTGCAGTTTAAAGGTGTAGTAATGAATTAGCCCAAAAAAGTATTGATTTTTCTGCAAATCGGCAAATAAATTCTGTTCATCAAACGTATCATCGCTCAAGGTTTGCGGGTTATGAGTAAGCCCTTGCAGATTTAAAAAAAGTTGGTAAATTAAAATAACAAGATCAAGCATACCTTGGTTTTTGGTACGGCGTAAAAAGCTTAAATTGGCTTTACTCTCTTCTAAAACTTTTGACAATTCATCGCCTCTAAATAATCTATGTGCAATGAGTTGATAAGCCGCAAATCCGCTATAAACCATATCGCCTGATTCCAATCCGGCCAGATAAGCTCGTTTAAGGTAGGGAATATTCGTTGACATTGGTTTACGCCAAAAATGAATAAAACCACTATAGATATGATAAACTTTAGCTTGTAATTCAGGACTGTTAAACATTTCACTGAGTTTAAGCCCTAATTGACCAAATTCATAAGCGGATTTGTAATCGCGTAGCATGGGTCCAAACAACATACCATAAACCGCATAGCCATAAGCAGACGTTTTATCATTACCGGACTCTAATGAAATTTTCACCATTTGCAAAGTGACTAGACGTACTAAATGAGGGCTAGTATTAAGAGCGGGTGAAAATAAACGGATCAATAAACGCATACAGGCTTGTTTTAACGTATCTGTCATGGGTGGTGCCTCCAACAATGCAGATATTGCCCGTTCTTTCAAAAGAGAACGCACGGTTTGTAAACCAGATTCTACAGCGATTGCTCGTTGCTCTTCTGATTCTGGAAAATCTAATCCCAATAACGCCAAACCTTTTGCCCCTATCTGAAATGCTTCAGAAAATTGACCTTGCGTGGTATAAAGCTCAATCCATAAGGTATAAATATCCACTTTAACTCTATCTGATCTCGCATGATGCAAAATTAGGTTAAACAACGTTTCAACTTGCTCAACATTGCTACATAAAAATTCACATTCAGCCAGTTCTTGATATAGAGCTAAAGTTAATTCATATTGTTGTTGCCAACTTTCGGTAGTTAAGCATGTTATACCCGTTGACAAATATTTTAAAGCCGGTTGGTAAGCATTTGAGGATTTTGCTTTTTGACCGGCTATCAGATTTAATTGGGCTAATTTTTCTTTTTCCGCCGCTTGGGTTATTAAATTTATTCCCTTGTTGAGTTGATTAACAATATCAAAAATACTTTCTTCTAAAAGATTTTGTTGCGTATTTTTTAGTAGCAATTGACCAATTTTAACATGAACCGCTTGTTTTTCTGCTTCTGAGATAAGAGAGTAAGCCGCTTGTTGGACCCGATCATGTGAAAATCGGTAAATCACTTTATTAATATGAGTCTCATCAGCAATTTCATGTACTAAACGATAGGCTTCTCCTACTGGCAAAATAACTCCTTGTGCCAAGCTATCCCAAATATCATGTGCCGTGTCTATTGGCGATTTTTCATAGACTGTGGATAATGTTTTCAAGTCAAAAATATGACCAATACAAGCCGCTAATTTTAAAACGGATTGAGTTGACATGGGAAGTTGTTGAATTTTTTCTGCCATTAATTCAACCACATTATTCGTCATGTCCATTGTTTGAATTTGGGCAATATCCCATTGCCAGATTCCTTGATTTAATTCAAATGTCAATTTTTGAGTTTCATAAAGCGACTTTAAAAATTCATTGATAAAAAATGGATTTCCAGCAGTTTTATCAAACACCAATTGAGCCAATTGTTGAGTTTTTTGCAAATCACTATTGAGTGTATCAACGAGCAATTCGTTGATATGAGGCAATCCCAATGGGCTTAAAGAGATGCGATTAATAACCACATTCTCTTTTTGTCGTTCTGATAAAGCTAACAAGAGGGGATGGCTGCTATCAACTTCATTATCCCGATATGCACCAATAATCAATAAATGGCGAACTTCTGGATTAGTCATCAGCAATTGCAACAAATCAAGGGTTGCCGAATCAACCCATTGCAAATCATCTAAAAAAATGACCAATGGATGTTCTGTAAAAACTTGGATAAAATTTTCTAAGACGGACTCCTTACACCGTTTGAGAAAAATGGACCTATTTCAGCTATACGGGGATTTCAGAATTTCTGGAAATTTTACTCCCCTATTCTACGGGATTTCTTTATGTCCATTTTTAAAACATTATGAATAAACGAGTTATATTCATTTTTTCAAAAGTGTGTAAGGAGTCTGTAAGACTAGATTAAACCGATTTTTAGTTTCATTGATTTTAAATTATTTTTACTAAAACAACGTAAAATTAAAGTCATTTTAAATCAATTATTTAACATGAAAAGTCCGACAGTTTCCTAGCGGTGGCAATGTTGTAACTGTAGGTTGGCACCACCATTAAGTTAAGGAATATTTATAGAGTGGGTGCCAACCGCCATACACGTATACTATGATTCATAGTGAGAAATTCGTAGATGAAGAACTTTAGTAAGGTGATAAAGTAAATCTAATGTTGCTCCTTGGTAAGTTCTCCGCATTTTTTTAAATGAGCGTTCATTCAGTAATAAAATTTCACCATCTGTTAAAGCAACAACAGTTTCTACAAAAGGAGAACCAGACAAAAAATTCAGTTTTCCTATAAAAGAAACAGCACCAAATGTATCAACCTGCTGTATTTTCCCTGTGTTTAAATTACTATTTAATATTTCAACATTTCCCTTATAGAGAATACCAAGGTCTGGTTTGGTGTCCCACATATGCGAAATAATATCACCAGCTTGGAATGTTTTATGGCGTGAGTAGTGCATCAATTGTGACCAAGTCTGTGACTTCAAACGTCCTATTCCATGATATCCATATGCTGGTTTTAATCGTATGGAATTATCATACTGTTCTGTTGAGGAAATATAGGGAATTTTCTTCTTGAGGTTGAGCCTGATTTGGGTAAGTTTGAGCATTGATTTTGGCACATTTGCAATTTTTCCCTCTGATAAAATCTGAAGGGGCTTAATTGTACCGGGATAAATCAGAACATGCCAATTGTCTTCACAGAGACAGGTAAAAATTGCTGATTCTTCCACAAAATAATTGGCAGATATAGCAATATTTTGTATTTTAGTTGAGGGTTCCAACAGTTCTTGTGCATTTGATAAACCACCTAAATATTTTTCTGAACCCATATTTACTTGTGAATGGAATACAGAATCATGTTCATACAACTTTTGATATAGTTCGTGATACGTTGTAAAATTTGTATGCTGTTCTACTTGTGACATACATATCCACTCAAAATCACACGCTTCGCGATATCGACTAACTATTGGTTCATGCTTTGTGACGAAGTCATGACCAATCTGTAATGCAGCAGGTTTGGCATCTTCTGGAGACATCTTGTCCGTAACTTGAAGTGTGTAACGATAGATACTATCACCAACAACCAAAGCACATGATTTGAAATGTTGGCTGATCCATCTGATAGTTCCTTCAAATCTGTCCTCCTCACTCTTTGGACTCCCCAAACTGACTCCTAGCATACATTTGTCATTGTCTTTTAATACATTTTGCTTCATGTGCTGAGGATTCACTGTTCCCATTGTGGCTTTATAACGATATTTGCTCATGTTGATATCTGAGAGCATTATTAATGCTTTGTTCTCACAACGCTTTTGGCGAAGAACATAATCTAACTGTTTTCGAAAATCCAACAGCTCTTCTAACGACATTTCATCTAAGTTTTCTATTACTTTTTTTGTCATTATATTAAAATATCGTGAATTAAGTACTGAAGCACAAATTATCGGGTATTTAGAAACCCAGTTTTTTCAAATAAACTGAGTTTCTTACCTCGAATAAAATACCTGAAAACTTATGCTTCAGTACTTATGAAGGTGGATGCGGGTCAAAGCACTTACAAAAATGGCTTCCCTGCCAGCTCTTTGCCCACTCTGCCGCGCCGTTCTGCTCTGGTCGTCCTGTGTTCGCTGCCTCGTTCCTAAAGGAACAAGGCCCTGCTACCCCAATGACTCGACGCCGTCTTGCACTTTTCAAAAAAGTGCTCTGGCTACCAAAGACGACGAGTCATCGCCTATCGGCTTTCATGTCTCGCAGCGGAAGTGTGAAACATTAGGACTGGCGAAAATAGGTTAATCTGCTTTGAGAAAGATTGTTTCTAATCAGCAAAATTAAGTAACTGACTGCTGTACAATTGGGATCCATCACTGGAATTCGTTTCTCTTCCTCTGCCAAGCGTTTTTGCACGGCTTGAGCAACTCCAGCAAATCCGGTACACCCTAAAATAATAGCCCTAGCTCCATCTTCTTCAATAGCTTTGCAGCTTTCGACAAACACTTTTTCAACAGCTTCTTCATGGTTATGTGTAGCTGTTACCGACATATGGACAACTCGAATAGACGCTAAATTTTCCGTAATACCAAACGTTCTGGTATGCTCCCGCTGCATATCAACAACACTGTCCACAATAGTAATAATGGAAAAATGTTGAGCAAGGAGCATGGCAGTATAGGCACTAGGTTCAAACCCCCCAATAATTGGAATATCGACCACTTCTCGAGTGGCTTCGACCCCACAAAAATCCATGTCGCTAACATAAATACCATCAAAACCATCGGCCTCAGCTTTCTTTGCAAGTTTAGCAACATGGGGAGCATTTATCATGCTATCATAACGATTTTCAATGCATGGTTGTCCCTCTGGGATGTTTTCAATGTCAATAGTAACATCAGGAGTCAATATCGGCATTACTGCTTCTTTAAATGTTCCATTAAATATGGAGTTATTAATGGGAACAATAATTTTAATTTTGATACTCATATTTTTTTCCTGTCAATTAAATTAAGATTCAAATCAGTGGATTGGCGCGTGGCAAAGCACTTATAAAAAGGGCTTCCCTGCCATTTTTTGGCCCACCGCGCCAGGCTGTTCTGCTCTGGCCGTCCTATGTCCGCTGTCCTCGTTCCCAAAGGAACAAGGCCCTGCTACCCCAATGACTTGATGCCGACTTTAGTTTAGAAAAAAAGTGCTCTGGCTACCAGAGACGACTCGCCACCGCCTATCGGTTCTCCCTGGTTCGCAGCGTAGGTATTCATGATTTTTAAGTCATTTGAATTTATAGTTTATTCTGACCTCATAGCGAAACAGGACAAGGCTGAAACATTATTGAAAATTGGGCTGCCCAGCATTCTCCTTGTTAAATCATCAATATCTGGCGGATATGTGAGTTCCAACAATGTTTCTATCCCTCCTTTGCTAACTGGCGTTTCTGATACCAGTATGCTGGGTGCCACCTGAACATTATTAGCTGCAAAGGTACACATTGCTAAACTTGGAAAAGCTCTGCCGCCACCATCGCCATTAATCACAGCAATACCTTTTTTGACAGCCACCCACATAGACATAAAATGAGCTATCGGTCCAGTTTCGACTGGAACTGTGTAATTAAAAGCAAATTCTTTACAGCATAAAGAATAGGGGCTATCTTGGCTAGGGAAATCTTTACCGATGGCTTCTTCCAACAATGTGAAAGATCTCACAGGTGATTTCGTAAACCCATATTTAGCAAAAGCCTCTGGAGCCCCCATTCCTGCAAGTACTGCTCCAGAATCGTTATCTGCTATGTCTTCCATCTCAATACATGGAACACGATCAGTTTCATTCAAAATGGCTTTTATTAAATCTTCGCCATTTACTGTGGCACCACCGCCACCACTACCAAGTAAAGCAGCACCTTTTAGAATATCGTAAAGGTCTTGTTCATAAAAGTAAATCATTTTGTCTCCTCTATGGTGAAATTAAAAAATTGTCAATTCTATTTCAGTAACTGATGTTACGCACTATGTTACGCACTATGTTAAAGAAATCTTTGAAAAAAATCGGATTTCTAAGCGGCGAAACGATGTTTAAGCGATTTTTTCAAAGGATTTCTAAGCTCGAATAGAATCGCTTTGCGTAACATCAGTCAGTAAGATAAAAACGCTCTTTATAACTGGAGGAACTAATAATTTCAACCCGTTCGCTCATTTTTTTTAGCTATCAACTGATCAATATCACTGTTAATACTGTTTATTAGGGGATATGACGGTTTGAGTTGTAACGGCTTATGAATGACTGCGGAATTGAGTACATAAGAATATTTTCGTCAGTCTTCATAAGAATATTTCAGCCTATTCGAGGCTAAAGTTTTTTTGAATCACTTTAGCCTCGAATGCTTTTCTTCAAAAAACTTTAGGCTGAAATGTTGTAGGCTGCATTCGAGGTTTTCGTTTTTTGAAACGAAAACCTCGAATCCTTTATGGTTGCCCTGAGTCGTTACGAATATTGCTTAAATTTAATATTTCTAAGTACCTGTGCATAAATAATCTGGTATTTAGAATTCCAGGCTAAAGTTTTTTCTTTAAAAAAACTTTAGCCTGGAATCAAGTTTCTTTAAGAAACTTGGTTTCTTAGCTTGAATAAAATACCTGAAAATTTATGCTCAGACACTTAAGTAGGGTGGGCAACATATTTTTATTGCCAATCAAAACGTTGCAATTATATATACCATTACAAAATGGGTGGGCAAAATAAGACTTTGCCCACCCGACTTATCAAAATGGGCCTCCAAAGCTAAAGCGTTGGACTCCAATCATATTCATTGAGTCAATGGCAAAGTAATAATAAACGCAGTGCCAACCCCCACCGTACTTTCAACCTGGATTGTCCCTTTTAATTTTTGTGTCACCAAATTATAAGTAATATGCAACCCTAAGCCAGTACCGCCCTTGTTACGTCCCGTTGTAAAAAAGGGGTCAAATATTTTGGGTAAATGTTCTGTGGGTATACCACAACCATCATCGCTATATTCAATAATAACTTGCTCTGCTTCGCGACGAATATCAAAATATAACTTTCCTTTCTCTCCTTCTTGATAGGCATGAGTGATGGAGTTCATCAGCAAATTAGTGACGACTTGTGAGAAAGCGCCAGGATAGCTGTTTATCTCAATCTGCTCATCTCCAGTCAAGCTAATCTGATGTGTTTTTTGAAATTTTGGCTTTAAAGCAACCAGCATATCTTCAAGATACTTTTTAACCACAAAGGCACGTTTTTCTAAATTGCTTTGGTCAACGGCGACTTGCTTAAAGCTTTTTACCAACTCACTCGCCCGTTCCAGATTCCTTAAAATAAGCTGGCTACCATGGTTGACTTGGTCAAAATAAGTCCCCATGGTTGATTTTTTCAACTTATTGCTTTTAAAGGCGTTTATGGCGACTTCTGTCTTTGTTGTCAAGGTAGAAGCTGACATTAATCCAATACCGATGGGCGTGTTGATTTCATGGGCAACCCCAGCGACTAAACCCCCTAATGAAGCCATTTTTTCCGATTCGACTAATTGGGCTTGAGTTGCTTTGAGATGATCGAGGGCATCAGATAGTTCTTGGGTGCGTTCAGCCACTTTTTGTTCTAAATTATTGTATAATAAAGAGTTTTCAATAGAAATCGCGATTTGCGAGGATAAGAGATTTAACACTTCCAACCTTTTTGGCGTAAATGCCCCTGTCGTCAAATTGTTTTCTAAATACAAAATACCTGTCAATTGCCCTTGATTGACGAGCGGCGCACATAACACCGATTTTGGGCGGTGTTTAATAATATACGGAAGTTGGGTGAAATTGCCCTCTTGTGTCGCATCGTGCAAAATCACATTTTCTTGAGTACGAGCAACATAGCGAATAATTTGGGCAGGAACCTGTTCACTGGCTTCAATAGCCAAAGATTGCAAGACAGTAATCTCATCACTATCAACTTGCCCTTCTGCTTCGATAAACCAATTATCTTGTTTCGGTAAAAGCAAGAAACCCTTTTCAGCCCCAGCATTTTCAATGACAATATGCATCATTTTTTCAAGCAATCGGCTTAAAACGATTTCTCCAGCCAAAGTTTGGGATGCCTTCATGATACTGTTCAAATCTAACCATTCTGAACTGTCAGTTGTCGAAGAAGTTGAAGCCATTCGTGTTGCTGAGAGAGTGGCATCCGTTGAAATGGTACGGGCAGCTTTGGGAGTCAAGAATTGCGGATGTCTCTCCTCTAAATTCTTGACTTTTGCCAACGCACCCCATTGTTGATAGGCATAGTGAGCATCACGCAAGTAAACTTGAGCGATTTTGGGATTGCCTTTTACCAAATAAAATTGCCCTGCCAGTTCATAAGCCAAAGCTTCTTCATTGAGATATTCATTTACTTTGGCACCGGCAATGGCTTTTTCATACCACTCTATAGCTTCCAGTTGTCCTAAAACTCGTGCTTTTTCAGCCTCGACTAGATCGTATTTGTGCTGGAAATTCATGGGAGCATGATGTACCCAGTGTTTCATTTTCTCTTGGTTAGCAGACACTTTAGTTAAGACCGCTTCTTGTTCTTGCTGAGACAAATCAGGATACACCGCCAACCGTGCCAAAGAATCGTAAAAATGAAATATAGCCACCACGAACATACCGGTAACACCATCTAAATGCTGTTCTGCTTTCTCAGCGTGTTCAACTGCGGCTGCATATTCTTGAAACAGATAATGCAAGATACATTTATTAAGATGCAAATAATGAATCGTTGTTTTATCATTCGCTTGTTGATATTGTTCCAACTGAATCTTTTCATCATAAACTTCGCCTGTCAAATGACAGGGATGGTTGGAATGTTCCGTTAAGTTTAAAACAACTTGCCAAAATAAGTTATTCCTTTTAAGAATATTTTCTTGTTTCAGCCGAGCAATTGTATGGCTGTATTGAGCCATTTCTGGTTTGAGGGTGACAAGTGGCTTACCGATAAAATAAGAATAGTAACAATAAGCATGGATAGAATAAGCCGCATATTCTAAAACGCCTGTTTCTAAACCCGTTTGATAATTTTTTAACAAGGGTTGTAATACTTCTCTAACATGTTTTTTCCATGGCATGACAAGTTCACGAAATATAAAAATGGTACTCGCTTTAATTGCCTTTTCATCCAATCGTTTTAACAAATCTAAAGCCAATTGCCCAAATTGATATCCCGATTCAATATCAAAAACCACGCCACAGAGAATGACTCCATAAAAGACATAAGAAAAACTTGATTCCGCAACATTGCCATATTTAAGTGATAAATCAACTTGTTTAAGTACCAGTAAAATCATCATCTGTGGTAACAGATGATAAGCGGCAGGAATGATTGCCACCATGATGCGCATTGCCAATATCTTATGGGTGTTCGTCATCTTATGTAAATCAATGAGAGATTGGATTGATTTACCAGATAAAGAAACTTGCATTTCCTGTAGTGCTAATCCGACTTCTTCTTGTGTCGGTTCTTCTGGGAAACTAATACCTAATCGTTTCAGAAAAATTAAGGCGATTTTAATCGCTTTTCGTTCTTGATTTTGTGCAGCATAAGCCAGTATTTGAATTTCACAGACTTTCGCTTCATCCGATAAAGTGAGTGCTTGTTGTAACACCGCTTGCGCAAGCTGCTCCAACTGTTGAAAGTCACCATTGAGGTAAGCCGCTTCCAAAGCTTCAGTAAAGAGATTGAGCGTCAAGTCGTATTCACTTTCCCAACTCTTTTCGGCTAAGCATTGGCTAACCCGCCCAATTGTTAAATAGTTGACAGCAGCCACATACGCCGTTGCCATTTTCGCTTTTTGCCCCGCCAGCAAATTCAGTTGGGCAACTTTAAGTCGCTCGGCTTGATTATTGAGCAATTCAATACCATGATTAAAATGCCCTACAATATCAAACACTTTTTCTTCTAAAACGTCGGCGGGAGTATTTTTCAACAGCAAACGACCGATTTGCAGATGCACCGCTTGTTTTTGCCCATCATCAATCAGGGCATAAGCTGCTTGTTGAACGCGATCATGTAGGAATTGTAAATGGTAAATTATTAATGGTGAATGATTAATGTGATTACCGCTCATTTCAAGTTCGGATTGGGGCAAGATTAATTCTTCTGTCAAAACTGGCATTAAATCTTGAAAAGTATCGGTTGCGGATTTTTCATAAATAACCGACAGAGTATCCAAATCGAAACGATTGCCGACACAGGCTGCTAAACGTAAAACCTGTTGGGCGGATTCGGGCAATTTTCTCAATTTGCCAATCATCAACTCCACGACATTATCGGTGATGTTGAGAGTTTCAATTTGGTTAATATTCCAGTTCCAGCCAAATGCTAAAACCTCCGAGGTTTTGGAAACCTCGGAGGTTTGAAACGTCGGCAAATCTGGTAAAACCTCCGAGGTTTTGGAAACCTCGGAGGTTTGAAACGT